>JAKOPX010000039.1 GCA_029778665.1 Bacillota bacterium
CCATTCAGACGATATTTTGCCGCCGTATCTCTTCAAAAAGTCAAAGCCCATGGATTCGGCTATCTCATTGAGCCTGTTCGCTTCCGGCTGCGCAGCATGGTGTTTCCACAGCTTTACATAAGCATGCGGGTTCGATTTGAACTCATCAAGGAAGCAGAGAGGTGTACCGTCGGCCTTGATCGGCAGCATCGTGCATGCCGTGAAGTCGATGCCGATGCCTATCACATCCGCCGGTGAAACTCCCGATTCCTTGAGTACGGCAGGTATCGTGACAGCCAGCACCTCAAGATAGTCTGCAGGATGCTCGAGCGCCCAGTCAGGTTCGAGTTTCGTTTTGCCGTCAGGCAGGTATTCATCCATCACTCCGTGGGTGTATTCCTTCACAGCAGTAGCTACGATGTTGCCGGTATCCGTTTCCACCAGCACCGCTCTTCCCGACTGGGTACCGAAATCGACGCCCAGTGAATACTTCTTGTTTGACATTCCGATTTACCCCCTATCACTTGATAATTGATATGGCATGAAGTCGCAAAACCTCATAGATCACTTTGTCAGCCGCGCAGCAAATTCCCGGATCACCGGACCGTCATCCGTGCCGCCTTCTTTCGTCGGCCATGCCTGGCCGTAGACTGATCCCATGCGATCAGCGCGGCATGCATGAATCCCTTACTATAAGTTCGGGCCTGATCACTTTAACGGCATCAGCCCCGTCAGACGGCACATTGCCGCTCATCAGCCCCAGGAGCAGTTCGGCAGCCGCTTCACCCAGCTTTTCCTTCGGGTGTGTAACTGTTGTCAGCTTCACCGGGCCGTTCATCGCCAGGTACGAATCGTCGAACCCGACCACGGATATGTCTTCCGGCACCCTGAGCCCCATTTCCTTCAACTGCAGGATGACTTTCACGGCGGCTTCGTCATTGTAAGCTGCAACCGCATCGACACGGACTCCCCGCGCGATCATATCCCGTATAGCGGCACCAGGCTTGGCATCCCTGTCCTCCGTATGGAACCACACCACCTTTTCAGGATCGTACACGATCCCGTTGTCAGCCAGCGCCCTGGCGTATCCCTTGTGCCTGTTTATACCCTGGATATCGTCGACCTTGAAGATGCCGACTATGTTTTTGTGTCCAAGCTTTATAAGATGCTCTGTTGCCAGGTATTCGCCAGCCTCATCATCAAGCAGGACCCTCGGCTTATCCTCAAGCATCTGGTAGGACCCATGGATGAAAACATAGGGGATACCATGCTTCTCCAGCGCCCTGTAATACTTGAGGTTGTCAGAAAACACGGCGCTTTTGGTTGGTTCGATGATCAGCCCGCCTATGTCCTTGCCGAGCAGATCATCAAGGCACACCGCCTCCTTTTCGATGCTGTTGCCGGTATTTTTAAGGATTATGCTGTATCCGTTCTCCGACAGCACCTTGTCGATGCCCTGTATGACCCTCGGAAAAATGTATTCTGAGATGTACGTGGTAACTACCCCTATGTTCCTGGATTCCCTTCTCCCAACGCTCCTGTCCCTGCAGAACGTTCCCTTTCCCTGCCTGGTGTAAAGGAATCCTTCGTTCACAAGTACGGAAATGGCCTTCCTCACTGTCTGCCGACTGAGCGAAAACCTTTCAGCCAGCGTGTTTTCGGAAGGTATCTTCTCCCCGGGCTTTATATTTCCCAGCAGGATCTCGTCCTTAAGAAAAGCTTTCAGCATCGAGTATTTTGTCTGGTTTTCAGAGTCTTTCATCCTGTTGTCTGAGTCTTTTGCCCTGTTTTCGGGGTCTTTCATCCGTTTCTGGCAATGCGCTTTCCGGTTTTCAGAGTTTTTTGCCCGTTTTTCGTCTTTTTGCATCCGAAAACTTACCCGCCTTGTACATACATGTTCGTACATAAATTATATACCATCCAGATGCGATTATCAATGCACACATCGCGCCAATCCGCCTGTGCGCTTATGTAAAGCACATTAAACTGCGATGCCGCCATTGCTTTTGACATACTTAAGTAGTAGAATAATTATATAAACTTGTTCGTACATGTTATACTGGTAAGGAGGTATAGAATATGCAGGATCAAAAGAATTACACCTTCTGGTTCGCCACGGGCAGCCAGCACCTGTATGGACCTGAAACACTGGAAATGGTGGATGCCCATTCCAGAACGATCGCCGAAGGTCTTGACAAAAACCCGTCTGTTCCGTACAAAGTAGTTTTCAAGCCCGTACTCACCACACCTGACGCCATCCGGAGACTGTGCCTCGATGCAAATTCAGACGACAGCTGTGCCGGGATCATCACGTGGATGCACACCTTCTCGCCTGCAAAAATGTGGATAGCAGGCCTGTCTGAACTCCGCAAGCCGATGCTGCACCTGCACACCCAGTTCAATCGCGATATCCCGTGGGACACTATCGATATGGACTTCATGAACCTGAACCAGTCCGCCCATGGCGACCGTGAATTCGGATTCATCGGCGCCCGCATGCGCATCCCCCGCAAGGTCGTCGTCGGCCATTGGGAAGATCAGGACACCTGCAGCCGCATAGGCCGCTGGATGCGCTCGGCAGTCGCTTATTCACTCGGGACCAGCCTTAAAGTTGCCAGGTTCGGCGACAACATGCGTGAAGTTGCAGTAACCGAAGGTGACAAGGTGGAGGCCCAGATAAAATTCGGCTGGTCCATCAACGGATACGGGATCGGTGACCTCGTCGCCCGCATCAGCAATGTATCGGACAGCGAAGCCGACAGGCTGGTACAGGAGTATGGCGAGCTTTATGAGATACCGGCGGAAGTACGTTCTTCCAGTGAAGCGATGGAAGCGATAAAGGAACAGGCCCGCATCGAGATCGGCCTGAGGTCTTTCCTCGCTGAAGGCGGTTTCGGGGCATTCACTACCACCTTTGAAGACCTCCATGGCATGAAACAGCTCCCCGGCCTCGCCGTGCAGAGGCTCATGGCCGACGGATACGGCTTTGGCGCCGAGGGAGACTGGAAAACCGCCGCGATGGTCCGAATGGTGAAGATAATGACAGAAGGGCTCCCGGGCGGCACGACCTTCATGGAAGACTATACATACCACCTGGCGCCCGGCAATGAAATGATCCTCGGCGCGCATATGCTCGAAGTCTGCCCGACAGTAGCAGGCATGAAGCCGAGGATCGAAGTGCACCCGCTGTCCATCGGCGGAAAGGCCGCACCGGCCCGTCTCGTTTTCGACGGAACAGCCGGCAGGGCAGTCGCCGCATCTCTTGTTGACATGGGCAACCGCTTCAGGCTGATCATCAGCGAAGTGGAAGCAGTAAAGGTTGAAAAAAACATGCCGAAACTCCCGGTCGCAAGGCTGCTGTGGAAACCCCTGCCGTCGCTCAAGGTCGGGGCCGAGGCATGGATACTGGCAGGCGGCGCCCACCATACGGTCTTCTCCTTCGCAGCCACTGCTGAGCAGCTCGTGGACTGGGCGGAAATGTCCGGCATAGAATATGTGATCATAAACGAGAACACCAATATCCTGAACTTCAGGAACGAACTCAGATGGAACGAGATAGCGTACAATATGAGATAACGATGTGAGCCGTTTCCGGCACACTGATGCAGAAAACAGCACAAAGACAAATCAGCGTTTAGCAAAGAGCATGCCATTCTGAAGAACGGCATGCTTTTTATTTTTAAGGCAGTAAGCGACTTATTACGATGGATCGACAGCACCGCTGCTATATAAGCAAATGTCAATATAAGCAGAGTTATACAGAAGGTACTAAAAGGAGCCACGCATGTGACGGGTGGAGCAAACGAATTTTATTTCGCAATTGGGTATGAACCTGTTGTGAACTGGCCGGTATGGAAAAAAAACCAGGTAACGGGCATATCGGACTTTATCATAACCCGGATTTTATGATCTCATGGGAAATCGGATCCCGGGAAACAGATTGCCTGCAGAATCGGGCAAATCATCGGCCTGCACGGCTCATTGACATAAAGCATAAAATAAAACGTGAACCATAATTATGGAAAGGACGGATTTTATGCTGAACATGTACAACCCGTACGGCCTGAACAATGCATTCCTGCCGCCCCAGTACGGCAAAACGCAGGCAAACGGCATGAACCATTACTACGATACGTATGTTAATCCGTATATTTATCAGAACCCGTACTACAACGCATATCAGAATCCATGCCCCTGTACCGCCCAGGGCATGTACTATATGCACGGAACCGGGTATGGCAGCTCCCGTCCCGTCATAAAGGACTACGGCCCGGACCCGTTCGTCATCAATATCGAGGAAGCCGTCTCGCAGAACAACACGTTCCGCACCGCTTTATGGACGGGAAAGCACCTGCAGGTCACGCTTATGAGCATACGGCCCGGCGAAGACATCGGGCTGGAAATGCATCCCGACGTGGACCAGTTCATCCGCATCGAGGATGGCCACGGGTTCGTAATGATGGGCGACAGCAGGGACAGGCTGGATTTCCAGCGCTACGTCGACGATGATTACATCATAGTCGTGCCTGCCGGCAAATGGCACAACCTGGTCAATACGGGAAACAAGCCCCTGAAGCTTTACTCAATATATGCGCCGCCTGAGCATCCGCATGGCACCGTGCACCAGACCAAGGCAGAAGCTGAAGCTGCAGGGCACCATCACTGAATATATAAATACAGGTTAAGATGATAAATCCGGCAGCCATCAGACGGTAGGCAGCAGTCCGGTCCGGAACCGCCGGAAACCGCAGCATCGTCATATCAGCAGCGACAATGTGCCGGCCGATATCATGACAAGGCCGACCAGCGACTTTACGGTCAGCTTCTCCTTCAGGAACAGGAAGGAAAAGGCAATGGTCAGAACGATGCTCATTTTATCTATCGGTACCACGACACTGGCAGGCCCGTCCTGGAGCGCCCTGTAATAACACAGCCATGAGCCGCCCGTTGCAAAACCGGACAGCACAAGGAACAGCATGCTTTTGCCGTCGATATCCTTTATGGTGTGCTGTTTTTTTGTCACGAAAACGATGATCCATGCCATGATCAGGACCACTATAGTCCTTATTGCAGTGCCAAGATTCGATTCGACTCCCTGTATCCCGATCTTCCCAAGTATGGATGTCAGGCTGGCAAACACCGCGGCGCCGGCAGCATATATGAACCAGAGCCGGTTGCCTTTGTCCCTGCTGTTATACTGATGCGCCGGTTCCTTCTTCTGGATCATAAGATATGTTCCGACCCCTATAAGGACTATGGCAGCCACCTTGATCAGCGTTATGTCTTCCCCGAGGAAGATAAAAGCCATTATCATCGTCAGTATCGTGCTTGATTTGTCGATGGGCGTGACCTTGTTGACGTCACCCAGCTGCAGCGCCTTGAAGTAACACAGCCATGATGCGCCCGTGGCAAGACCGGACAGAACAAGGAACAAAAGCGCGTAACCGCTGATATCGGGTATCGTGGTGTGTGATCCGACTATAAAAACCATCAGCCATGAAAAAACGAGAACTACGATCGTCCTCAGGGCCGTAGCCACGTTGGAGTCTGTATTCCGGATGCCGATTTTAGACAGGATGGCTGTCAGTCCTGCAAAAACAGCCGAACCAAAAGCAAAAACTATCCACATTTTTCCTGAGCACTTCCTTTGTGATCACCATTTTAATATGCCTCTTTATTTCAGGTTTCAGTCTGCCCGGCCTGCCCGGGAATAACCACGCTTCCATGCAAACGCCGGCGTTTGCCGACCACGCAAACACCGGCGCCTGCTCATCGTCCCACATATGAAACCATCCAGCCGACAGGATGACTCATTACGGTTACTGGGCGTATTTCAGCATCGC
>JAKOPX010000276.1 GCA_029778665.1 Bacillota bacterium
AGCCTGTATTCGATCTTACCTGCCTTAATCTCGGCAATCGCCCTGGCGACATCCATGGTTACAGTACCGGCCTTGGGGTTCGGCATGAGACCCTTGGGACCGAGTATCTTACCGAGCCTTCCGACGACACCCATCATGTCAGGTGTGGCGACTACCACGTCAAATTCGAACCAGTTCTCATTCTGTATCTTCGCAACGAGATCTTCGGCTCCTACATAATCAGCGCCTGCCTGCTCGGCTTCCTTTGCTTTGTCGCCTTTTGCAAACACCAGAACCCTGACGGTCCTGCCCGTACCATGAGGAAGCACTACGGCTCCCCTTACCTGCTGGTCGGCATGCCTCGAGTCGACACCCAGTTTTACGTGGACTTCGACTGTCTCATCAAACTTTGCCCTGGCAGTTTTCTTGACAAGGTCAAGAGCTTCTGCCGGATCATACAGCTTTGTTTTATCTACAAGCTTTACGCTTTCGAGATATCTCTTTCCTCTCTTCATGATTATCCTCCTTTTGTGGTGATTTTCCCGGAAACCTCGGTTTCCTCCCACGTGCGGCCATACTAGTCTTCAACTACTATACCCATGCTTCTGGCCGTACCTGCTATCATGCTCATTGCAGCTTCGATGCTTGCAGCGTTCAGATCAGGCATTTTGAGTTCAGCTATCTTCCTGATCTCTTCCTTCGAGATCTTTGCAACCTTATCCCTGTTCGGCCTTCCTGAACCGCTTTCGATCTTGCAAGCCCTCTTGAGAAGCACTGCCGCCGGAGGAGTTTTGGTTATAAAGGAAAACGATCTGTCGGCATAAACAGTTATGACGACAGGAATGATCAAACCCGCATCCTTCGCAGTTCTTTCGTTAAACTCCTTGCAAAATCCCATGATGTTGACGCCATGCTGTCCTAAAGCTGGTCCAACCGGTGGAGCCGGGGTTGCCTTCCCCGCAGGAATCTGCAGCTTCACGTAGCCTATGATCTTCTTTGCCATGGCTTATTCCACCTCCCAATTCTTTTAAAGCAAAATAAAAATGCATCTATATCTTTTGGATTTGTGTCAGTTCCAATTCCACAGGGGTCTCTCTGCCGAACATCGATACGGCGACCCGCACTTTCCTCTTCTCGAAGTTGATTTCCTCGACAGTGCCGATGAAGTTCTCCAGCGGCCCTTCTATGACCCTGACTGCATCACCGACTTCATAGTCGAGCACGGGCGTGAACTCTTCCACTCCCATGTTGCGCACTTCCTCGTCGGAGAGCGGCACGGGCTTGGATCCCGGTCCCACGAAACCTGTGACGCCCCTGGTGTTCCTTACCACGTACCAGGATTCGTCGGTCATGATCATCTTCACAAGGACATAGCCCGGAAACACTTTCCTCAGCGTAGCCTTTTTCCTTCCGTCCTTGATCTCGATCTGCTCTTCCATCGGGACCACAATATCGAAGATATAATCATGCAGACCTCTGTTTTCAACTATTTTTTCCAAGTTGGCCTTGACTTTGTTCTCGTAGCCGGAATAGGTATGCACGACATACCATTTGGCTTCTTCAGGCGCGTCGTAAACAGCCATAAGGTCTGATATCCTCCTTGATTACCTGGACAGAGTCCACTCCATTAGTTTTGCAAATACTGCATCACAGATCCAGATTACAGCACCAATCATCAGGCAGATCGCCAGTACGGAGATCGTGCTTTTGACAAGCTGTTCCTTTGTCGGCCAGATTACTTTCTTGAGTTCGCTCCTGATATCTCTGAAAAACCTGGCTATCCTGTTCCCCAAATCAGCCAGTTTTCTTCCGAAACCAGCCGGTCTGGACGTGCGAACATTCTCAGACATAATGTGCACCTCCGCGCATTATTTCGTTTCCTTGTGTACTGTATGTCTGCGGCAGAACTTGCAGTACTTTTTCAGTTCGATCCTGTCGGGATCGTTCTTTTTATTCTTCATGGTGTTGTAATTCCTCTGTTTGCATTCAGTACATGCCATGACTATCTTTACTCTCATGCTAACACCTCCAGCCCCTTTGCAGTTGTCGCAGGGTGCACAGTTTATTTGCACAGATGCCGCTGATGCATGCAGCATCGATATTTCACAACACAAAAAAAGACCTCCGAAACGGAGCAATACCTAATTTAACACATAACCGCAAGGATGTCAAGGATTTTTATTTCCAAGCCTCAAACTGCTTCCAGTGAGGTGGATGGCCGATCAACTTTCAGACTGCCTGCAGCTTTATCCGGTGTCAGGCAGCGCCTGTCAGAGACGGTCAGGCAGCGGGTGGCCGATCAGTGCATTCGGTTTGCTTCGCGAACATCTGCTGGCCGGATCACTTGCTCCAATGAGGGCGCAGGTCACTCGCCGTCCATGGCTCGGGACCAGCGCCGGCAGCGTCCGTGCTGCCAGTTGTGGTTCCTGTGGCCTCATTCGAGCCTCATGATCCGTCCGCATATGTACCGCTCGCAGCCACGAATATCCAGATCGGCCACCCGCTGCCCTCATTATATCAACTCAATCATAAATTACGATATCTTACCCGTTTATGCGCAGTCCATGTGCCAATCAGTCATTCGTTGACTATGCAGCCCGCTTCCCTACTCTTCGATAAGTTCATCGATGGGTGCGCCGGGCGGCACTATGGGAAATACCTTTTCATCCTTGTCTATCTCAAAGTCTATGACCACCGGCCTGTCTGTCGAGGCAAGCGCTCTCTCGAACGCTGCGTCAACTTCTTCCGGCCTCGTCACCCTGATGCCCACTGCGCCGTAGGCTTCGGCAAGGGCGACGAAATCAGTGCCCCTGTCGATGGTGGTGGACGAATACCTTCCGCCGTAGAACAGCTGCTGCCATTGCCTTACCATCCCGAGCACCCTGTTGTTGAGTATGGCGATGACCACGGGCAGCCTGTATTCCACCGCGGTGGCAAGCTCGTTGCAGTTCATGCGGAAACTGCCGTCCCCAGCTATGTTTATGACTTTCGCCTCCGGCTTGCCGATCTTGGCTCCTATGCTGGCGCCCAGGCCATATCCCATTGTCCCGAGGCCGCCGGACGAAATGAACTGTCTGGGCCTGGTGAACTTGTAATACTGCGCTGCCCAGAGCTGGTTCTGCCCTACCTCGGTGGTTATGATCGCATCGCCTTTCGTGATCTCGTAAAGCCGCTCCACTATATACTGCGGCTTGAGCGAGCCGTTGGCTTCATACTTCAGTGGATACGAGGCCTTCCACTCATCTATCTTCCTGTTCCAGTCTGTGTATTCGCGGGGTTCCACCCTGTCGGCCAGCTGCTTCAGTATCTCCCTTATATCACCGACAAGAGGATAGTGGACAGTTATATTTTTCCCGACTTCAGCGGGATCTATGTCGATATGCATGATCCTTGCATTCGGAGCGAACCTGCTTACATTGCTTATTACCCTGTCGCTGAACCTTGCACCTATTGCGATGAACAGATCCGACTCGGAAACCGCCATGTTCGACGTCCTCGTGCCATGCATCCCTACCAGGCCCGTGAACAGCCTGTGGGTCCCGGGGAAAGAGCCAAGTCCCATCAATGTCGTGGCAACGGGTATCCGTGCTTTTTCGGCCAGCATCCGCATTTCCGCTGTTGCTCCCGATATGGATACTCCTCCGCCGGACAGTATCACTGGCTGCTTTGCCGAGTTGATGGCGGCAGCTGCCTCATCCAGCTGCGACTCATCCACCTGCAGCGGCACCGCCCCGTTCCTGGCTGGCTCCTTCGGCTCGTAATCAGCATAAGCTGCAGTCACGTCCTTGCATATGTCGATAAGGACTGGTCCCGGCCTTCCGGAGGATGCTATCCTGAATGCCTGCCGCACGGTATCCGCCAGCTTGTTTACATCCTTTACTATATAATTGTGTTTCGTGATCGGCATCGTGATCCCGGTGATGTCGACCTCCTGGAATGAATCCTTGCCCAGCAGCGTCGTCGCCACCTGCCCTGTGATCGCCACCATCGGCACCGAATCCATGTATGCCGTGGCTATACCTGTCACAAGATTTGTCGCTCCGGGTCCCGATGTGGCTATGCAGACGCCGGTCCGCCCGGTCGCGCGGGCATACCCGTCCGCCGCATGGGCCGCGCCCTGTTCATGAGATGTGAGTATATGCCTTATCTCATCCTGCGCTTTATACAGCGCATCATATATGTTAAGCACGGCACCGCCCGGAAACCCGAAAACAGTATCCACTCCCTGCTCTTTAAGACACTCGACGAGTATTTCGGCTCCAGTCAGTCTCATACGCTAACCTCCATCAAGTACTCTCCGTACAGTCCTTTACGCTGCCACGCCGGCTTTTTCGTTTCAGTCTGCTCCACGAATGCTTGCTTAAATAAATAATGTAATAAATGCTGCCAGGATTGCCTGATGCTCCAGGCCTCACCGCTTACTTCAGTACCGCGCCGGTACTGGCCGATGTCACGAGCCTTGCATACCTGCCAAGGTAGCCGGTCGTTATCCTGGGCTTTGGAGGCTGCCACTCAGCCATCCTTCTTTCGAGTTCTTCGTCCGGCACCTCTACGTTCAGTTTCCCTGCCGGTATGTCGATGCTGATGATGTCCCCGTCCCGGACTGCAGCTATAAGGCCGCCTTCCATCGCTTCAGGCGAAACGTGTCCTATTGACGCCCCCCTGGACGCTCCGGAAAATCTTCCGTCTGTTATCAGGGCTACCGTAGTGTCAAGACCCATGCCGGCTATCGCAGAAGTCGGTCCAAGCATCTCACGCATGCCCGGGCCGCCCTTCGGCCCTTCGTATCTTATGACGACCACGTCGCCGGGTCTTATCTGCCCGCCGTATATAGCCTTTATTGCGTCATCCTCTGAGTCGAACACCCTTGCCGGGCCCCTGTGTACCAGCATCTCGTCCGCCACCGCAGAGCGCTTGACGACCGCCCCGTCTTTTGCGATATTGCCCCGCAGCACGGCGATACCTCCCGTCGGGCTGTATGGATCGTCCACGCTCCTGATCACGGTCGGGTCGGTCACCTCGGCATCCCTGATGTTCTCCCGGACGGTCTTTCCCGTGACTGTTATCAGATCAAGATGCAGCAGCCCTTTCTTAGAAAGCTCCTTCATGACGGCCTGTACGCCGCCTGCCATGTAGAGGTCCTGCACGTGATGCGGACCGGCCGGGGCCAGCCTGCACAGGTTGGGGACTTTCGCGCTTATCTCGTTGATTATGTCAAGGTTTATTTTGATGCCTGCTTCATTGGCTATGGCAGGAAGGTGCAGAACCGAGTTGGTGGAGCAGCCAAGGGCCATATCGACTGCAAGTGCGTTCTCGAATGCTTTTTCAGTCAATATATCCGAGGGTCTGATCCCTTTTTCGACAAGCTCCATCACTTTCATGCCTGCCTGTTTCGCAAGCCTTATCCTCTCCGCGTATACTGCAGGTATGGTGCCATTGCCCGGCAGTCCCATGCCAAGCACCTCCGTCAGGCAGTTCATGGAGTTGGCCGTGAACATTCCGGAACATGACCCGCAGCCGGGACATGCATGGTCTTCGTATTCGCACAGTTCTTCCTCGGTCATCCTGCCGGCCTTGTATGCGCCGACAGCTTCAAATACGCTGTTGAGGTCCAGCTGCACTCCTTTCCTTTTCAGCGAAAGCATCGGGCCCCCGCTGATCACGACGGAAGGCACATTTATCCTTGCCGCGGCCATAAGCATGCCGGGGACGATCTTGTCGCAGTTGGGTATGAATACCATACCGTCGAAACTGTGGGCAAGGCCCATCGCTTCACACGAGTCTGCTATCAGCTCCCTCGATGCCAGTGAATACTTCATCCCGACGTGTCCCATGGCAATGCCGTCGCAGATGCCTATGCTTCCGAATTCCACCGGTGTGCCGCCGGCCATCCTGATGCCTGCCTTTACGGCTTCAGCTATCCTGTCCAGGTGTATATGTCCCGGTACTATTTCATTCCTTGAATTGACCACACCGATAAGTGGCCTTCTGATTTCCTCGTCCGTATATCCCATCGCCTTGAACAGCGACCTGTGAGGGGCCCTTTCGACGCCCTTCTTGACTACATCGCTCTTCATCGGTAACACCCGCCTTCCTGTGAAGAAAATACCTCAACGGTATGTCAAAAGCATTATTAAAATAGCCGGAATGCTCTATCCCGGCTGTGTAATACAGATATTTTACTACGTTTGGCTATAAAATGTCCATAAATCAATACAAAAAGGTCAGAAGCGTTCATTTTTAAAGGTCTGCGGTGCAATATACATTAACCCCGAAACCTGCCGCAAAACCGGGAGCAGCCTACGCCGACACCGGAGGGAACAGGAAGTTTATTATTATATTGTTTCTGTAAAGCACCGATGCGATCATTGAAGACTCTATCCCGCTGAATACTGGCGCAAAGCCCGGGTTCGAATGGAACAGCGCCAGCACTGCGAACAGTATGTAGACTGAAAGTATGCCCTGCAATGCTCCGAACACCAGGCCGCCAAGCTTGTTTACCTGCTTCAGCAGAGGCAGCTTTGCTATGCCGTTCAGCAACCCGCCGATGACCGCAAACACAAGCTGCAGTACGAAGAAAACGACCACAAGGCTCAGCACCGAAATGACCATGCCTGCAAGTTCACTCCCAACGGCATCCAGCACGCTGTTGATGTCAAGGATCTCGGACGGCGCCGGCAGGTTTCTCAGCACCGATGACCTTAATATATCAGGCATCGGCATCGCTCCGACCACCTGCTCCGCGCTTTTGACCCCAGCCTCAGCAGCCTGCGGCGCCGATACGGCATTGCGGCTCCATGCTTCCAGGTTGCCTGTGATCGCCCGTTTTATGGCCTCATATATCGGTGTGTTTTGGAGCAAACGCGCCAGCACGGGCGAAAGCCTGACAGACAGGAACAGGCACAGTACGTATGAAACCAGTCTGTAGACGGACATTATCAGGCCCTTGTAAAGCCCTATAACTGCAAATACGCCGATGATGCCTATTACGGCAATGTCGCTCCAGTTCATGTGTTTAACCGCCTTTCCGTTCCTTTTGCTCAAAGGTACGCAGAAATCGTTCCTGTGTCTGAACGTTCCCCTTCATTGTCCGGGACAGGTAAACTGCCCCCATGTATCATTCCATGCCTATGACCGTGATCTCTCCCTCTGTGACCACAACTGCCTGCCTTTTGTCAAAGAGGTGCACTTCGAGTATTTCCCTGCCCGCATAGTGGATGCACGTGTTGGTTCCGCGGTCATCGTAAAAATACACCGTATCTTCAGTATAGACGGCAACCATTCCCCTCACTGCGTCCAGTCCCTTCGGTATGCCCTGCAGCATCACGGAAACATCCTTTTCGCCGCCGGCGGTGTATATATTCAGGATCGCACCTTCATCCACATATGCAGCCACAGCGAGCCGGCCGTCTCCTGCAGGCGCAGCTCCCGCGACACTCCTGAACTGCTCCTTCCATCCTGTCTTGCCGTCAGGGGCGATGTAAGCAACTGCGCTGTCTCCGGCCACAAATATGCTGTCGTCCCTGTTGAACCAGAAAAGAGGCAGGAGTTCGCCGGATGAATCGAATGATATCTCAGTCAGTTCCTTCCCTTCCATGTCGTAGAACTTATAGCGGGAAAACGGACCGACTGCGCCCGTTGCGACAGATGACAAAACCAGGTGCTTCCCTGATGGAGAAATGCATGCGGAGACAGCGAAATCGGTCGCTATTATTTTGCGGAAAAGTTCCACGCCATGCGACTCATAGACCCTGATAACATTGTTGTCCCTTTTGGCTTCCGTGATGACAGCCACATACCCGTCATCACTTATATCTGCGTTCAGGATCGCAGCATCCGTCCTGTCCTGCCAGCGTACCGATTCGCCGTCCATGACGCATATCTCTGTCCCTCCGGCATTGACAACAAGGATCCTCGATCCGTTTGTCCTGGCTATCGGATTTTCAAACCCGATACTTTCCGACCGCGCGATCACGCCCGTCTTATCAAGGAACAATATCCCGCTTCTGCTGGACTTTATGATATTCCCCCTGTACAACGTGAAGTCGGGTTTTTCCCTGATGTCGAATACAAAGGAATGCAACACTTCAGCAGTCTTTGCTTCCCTCTCTTCCAGGCCGGCAAGCCTCAGCACCGATTCTCTCAGATCGATCGCCGGGTCAAGGCTGCGCCGGTAGCTGAAAACAGCAACTGCAGCAATGCACAGGAACAGCATCAGCGCTGTGATTATGCCTGTCGCGCGTTCACCGCGTGCCGGTCCGTCCTGTTCAGGGAAATGTTTCAAGAGACCACCTCAGCTTTGTCTTCCGTATGACTCGTTCCAAATCATTTTACCATATTAATCCGACCATTGAAAGAGAAAACGGCCGCCGCTCAGCGCTGCTTAACGTCGGCAGCCGGGCTTTCCCCGGCTCTCCCGCGCCAATTGCGTTCAGACCCTGGAATCGGTCTCCTGAGGCCTGTCATCAGTATCACGATGACCATGAACAGGCCAAGCCAGCCGAATGCCGGATAAATGAGCGATATGAGCCTTGAGAATCCGAGCATCGACAGAGGTGCCGCGAAAATACAGAGCATCAGCGCTGTTATGCATTTGTCAAGCCTGAACAGGCTGTAAATCCTGTCAGTGAAGCAAAAGCCGGAGGTCACGGCAGACACCAGCATGGCAAGCCACAGCAGCACGCTGTAGAATTTCCCGGCCGATGCGCTAATGCGCTGCAGTATGTCGATAAGCGGTATTTCACTGTCAGCAGCCGAAGGATAGAACAGAAAAATCACTGCATTTATTACAAGGGCTGCCATGGTCAGCGCCGTCCCGCCGAGAATCCCTGCCGCCACAGCTGTCCTGCGTGTTTTCAGGTACGGCTGTACACTGCACAGCACCATTATGGCAAGTATGCTGTTGTAGCTGACGTACAGGAGCGATGAAAAAAGCCAGTTGTCCGTTATTTGTGAAATATACCCTGACACGCTGAATGCCGGGCTGTTCTTCATTATGATTATACAGAGCCCGGTTATGATGATGCCTGCTATCAGCACGGGCGTGAGCACTGAACTTAACACTGCGATTCCCTTTATATCCGTCATTATCAGGAAGGCACTGACAGCGCCCATCACAAACACGGCGATCCTGAACGGTATCCCGGTCAGTTGCGCCAGTATGTTGCCCGCGCCTGCCGTCATTATGCTGTGCATGCAGAAGATGAAAAGGGTCGCGGCAGTCTCGATTATCCAGCCTATCCGCCAGCCGAAGACAGGAAATATAAGTTCCTCGTAGCTCCTTATACGCTCGCTGTAGACCTTGTTGAGGACGATGCTTCCAAGGACGCTGAAGAGCGCTCCCGCAAGCAGTATGCCATAAAACCCTCCTGTTCTGTAGACAGAAAAAAACCGCAGGATCTCCTGTCCCGACGCGAATCCCGCCCCTGTTATGCTTGCAGCGTATATGCCCGCGACCCTGATGATGTTCCTGCGCTCGTCACTCATAAAAACAGCTCCGATCATAGAACATACCAGTTCATTCTATGTCGGAGCCGCATTTCAAATTACATCATATGTTTTATTGCTGTTTCTGCTGTTCGTCAAGGAACTTCATCATCGTATCGTATGCCTCTTTCATTCCGTCAACGCCGAATTCACCCTTGTTCTTCCTCTTCACCAGAACGCCGGAGTACTCGCCGTTCCTGACCACATAGTAGAAATGTTCATCCTTCGGTATATATTCCACTTTCATCTTTCCGTCCTTTAGCGTGTAGTCTATCGTTATTTCAGCCTGCCTGCCGGACGGATCTCCTTCCAGGTCGATCTCGTCGACGCTGATGCCGATCAGCGCCTGGTAGAACTTCCTGAACGGCTGCTTGCCGTTTTCGTCCTTGCCGCTGGCGTCTATGCCATTGACGTAGAATTTGTCCTTGTCATTGTCCATATTGCCTTCTTCATCCAGGAATACGTCAAGTTCCATGTGGGTGGTCTTGCCGTCCATCGTCAGGTCGATCTCCTTGACTTCCTGGATGTTCACGATATAAGCAAAGATGCCGACGATTTCCTTCAGCGGTTTGTCAAGGAACGAAAACTGGCTTACGTCTATTGTGAATACCTCATCGCTGCCGTCGAGCTTTGCATATATCGCATAATCTTCCTTCAGCTCAAGGCCCATCTGGAGCTTCATCTCGCCTGTGGCTTCGGTGCTGAAGATCAGTTCATACGCAGGTTTGTCCAGTCCGTATACAGAAAGGTCCTCAGGCTCGTCATCCACGAATTTCACTACCCGGGTATTCACAAGGGTATCCAGCATCGTGTAGAATGATGTCTCGTTCAGGCTCCCCTTTATAGGCTCAGCCATGCTCCATGTATCGTCTGTCTTCTCGGCAATGAAGATATTCTGTCCTTTCCTGTTCATGCCGAACTTCTTTATATCGTCCGCTGCTATGTCGAACAGCTGCTTCGTCCTTATTTCGTTCTTGCCTGAAAGCAGCTTGTCTCCGTTATAGTTGCTTATCATGTATACCTTGTTCTTTCCCTGCAGCTTTGCATAGTATCCGCCGCCGGTAGGCGTCAGGTTGCCGATCTCCAGAGTCACGCTGGTGCCATCCTTCGATTTCACCGTGACGATGGCCGGATCGTCAAGCCCGTATATGGAAAGGTCCTCGGCGTTTTCCTCGATCACCTTGTCGCCCACGATCGAAGCCGAATTTACGACGATGCTGCTGAGCACCGATGAATCGTACCTTATATCGGAAGGTTCCGACAACGCCCAGTCATCGTCTTTTTTGACGATCACAAAGGTGCCGCTTTTGTTTTTCAGCGTCACGGACTCAATGTCGGTGGAAATGAAGTCCGTCAGTTTATCATACTGCTTGGTCTCTGCAGGCATCCTGTTGGCTTTGTTTGTCCTGACCAGCACATAAGCACCGGCAAGAAGCGCAACTATGACTACGAGAATGATAGCATTCCTGTAAAATTTCATAAATGACGCCTCCTCAGATATACCATCAGACCTGTGCCAAGTATCAGAAGCGGGAATACCGCCACCAGGATCCACGACATTACGTTCGCCTGTCTGGCCGTTACGTTGAACCTGTTCATATCATAACTCTTGGTAGGCACTATGATGTCGTCTTTTATCTCCACCATCCAGTTCACGGCCGACAGGAAGAAGTTGATGTTGTTGAAGTAAAGGTCGCCGTAAACCTGATAAGCGCTGTCGCTGACGAACGTGGAATTGCCCATCGCGATTATTTTCGACGGTTTCTGTCCGCCCTTGTACTCCACTGCCACCGCCAGGTCAAGTGGACCAGTCAGGTCGTCCCCGCGGGACTTGTTGACCATCTCGCCAACTGCGGTCGGACTGGTGGTGATCAGAGGAGTAGTGGTCACATAATCTTTCACGTTCTTTAAAATGCTCAGGCTCCTTGTGTCTGTCAGCAGTGTGTTGAATGCCCTGGGTATGATGGAATTCGACTTGACGCTCACTACCAGTGTGTACGGGTCCTGGGCCAGGTGCCTGTTTTCATCCGTTTCTTTGACCTTGTCATAATTGACTGCAAGGTTGTATTTGCTCAGCAGACCGTTCAGTTCGTCAAATGAAGGGTCGTTTTCCAGGTAGTCGAACATGAAGATCGCATTCCCGCCATTGTAGAAATAGTTGTCCAGCACATCCCTCTCGGCATATGAAAAGTCTTTCTTGGGCGATGCGATGATCACAAGTTCTGCGTCGTCAGGCATCTTTTCGACCGTCAGCAGGTTTATCTTCTTTACGAGGAAATTGTTCCTTTCCAGGTATGTCTTCAGGTTCCCGAAGTAGTAGTCGACTTCGTACTCATCATGTCCTTCGGTGAAGTAGACTACAGGGGTATATTCCGACGTCACATACTTGATCGCTCCGGTGAAACCCTGCTCAGCATTGGATCCGGTAGTTTCCCGGCTGAATGTGTATTCGTTGAATTTTATCTCAAAAAGGTCGTAATATTCAAGTTTCTTCTTCTTCTCACTGCCATTGACAGTACTCCTGACAACGAAGTCCGTCTTCCCCAGGTCCATCGAATCATCGGGATCCAGCTGGTTTATTATGCCCGGATTCTTATCGGGGTCCACGTATCTTACCGTGATGTGCGGGTACTTGGCATAAAGGCTCAGAAGATCAGTTACCTGCTTGTATTCACTGTCGGATGCTATGGATCCGTCATCAAACAGGCCGA
>JAKOPX010000277.1 GCA_029778665.1 Bacillota bacterium
TGACTCGTGATCTTTCCTCTGCTGCGGGCTGTCGCCGAAAGTGTTCGTGTAAATGGCGAAACGCTGCTTTGCCTTTGAAAGTTCCATCCTTGCCCTGACCAGTTCTTCGTTGAGCCTGTCGAGCTCTTCCTTCATTTTGTTCCGGTCGAAGCCCGTTACCCTGACTATCGTACGTACTTCATGTTCATTGCCGATGTAGGCTGCCTCGACCTTTTGCTCGGCCTCGATGACACCGCCCACTATCTTGCCTTTACCTGACTCGACGATGACCTGTTTCGCCCTGATGTAGTAAAATCCGACATTCACGATACCGTCGCATATGATCGTCGCATCTGAAATGAACTTGGTGTAAAGGTCTTTGGTGGACCTTATAACGGCCTTGTTTTTGCCTGCTATGCCACCCTTTATGAGGATGTTGCCTCCGCGGCTGACCACTTCCTTCACGCTTCCTACGCCATATTCGCCAAGGATCTCGATATCGTCCCTGGCTGCCACTGAGAAGTTGTCCGCGACTGACCCTTTCACGGTCAGGTAGCCGTCGAAATCTATGTTTCCCGTGTTGAAATCGATGTCGTGCAATATTTCCAGGTGATTCGAGACGCTGATTTTGTCGCCGGTATAGTGCACTGCTCCGCTGACTTTCGCGTAAAGGGTAGTGACGCCGTTTTCATAGACTTCCCTGACGGTGTTCTCGTCATAATAGAGTGGCAGCAGCTTTCCCTTAAGCTGATGCACTATCTCTCCTTTTACCGTTTTTCCCGGCTTCCCTTCGGTGGGATCTGTCCTTTCGCCCAGCCAGTCGCCTTCCTTCACCTTGTTGATTATATTCAGTTCATAATGGTCCGTCGTGCCGTCCTCCCTGATCTCAGGCCTGGGATCTTTCAGTTCGAACATCCTGATGACCGAATCCTGGCCATTTACCGGCGGAATCCCTTCCGCGATCAGGATGGGTTCCCTGACGCGCAGCCCCTTCGTCAGGACGTCTGTCTTTATGCCGAAGACGACTCCTCTTTCCCGGAGCCTGAGAAGGATCTCCTTGATGACCTCGATCCCGTTGTCCCTGGTGAGTTCCGACTCGTCGACATACAGCGTGACATACGCTTTCATATCGTTGTCCGTAAGTTCGACAACGATCCGCTCGATCATTTCGCCGAACTTCACGGGAGGATGCGGCGCCTTCACGAGGGCATTTCTTAAGGCTACGAAGCTTGTGATCCTTATTTCGGGATAATTAGACAGCAGGGTATTGAAGTCACCGATGGAATACCCTTTTTTGAATGTTTCGACATATACGCCGTCCGGCTGCCTGGTGATCCTTAAAAAATCGTTTTTTATGATATCCATGGCTACACCTTACCGTTCCGGTCTTTTGCCGACCTGCCAAATGATCGGACCAGTTGGCCGGTTTATCCGTACTGTTTTATTTATACCTACATCTAGGTATTTCGACAATGATGTCCATGTTCCTGCAAAATTCGACATGCATTTACCACGGGGCCCGAAATATTTCCAGAACACCCCTGCCGGCCGGAGGAAAGTCAGCATCATGACAGCAGCGAAAGTATGAATTATAATTAATAATCATAATAAACAGGAA
>JAKOPX010000278.1 GCA_029778665.1 Bacillota bacterium
ATTTACCTTAAGTCCAAGTATGTCTGTTGCGTACGCTTCGGCTTCGCTGATTGTTTTTGCTGGGGTAAATATATCTTCTGCGTCCACTTCTGTTATATCATAAACACTTTTATCCTCAATCTCCTTGTCCAGGTCAATATACAAGCCATAGGCATGTCGGCAATTCACATGAAAAAGCCCCTCCGCCTTAGCCTCTTCCAGTGTCGGGTATCCTTCCGTTTTCCCCGTGATGCTAAGTATCTTTCCCTGCCACGGCACGCATTTTTCGCACGCTCCCCGATGAGTGCTTACCTTTATCAAATCATGGCCCTGCTCTACCAGGCGGTTGGCTGTGCCTTCAAGATGCGCTTGCATGCAGACTGTCCTTGCATGCATTTCGCAGTAGGTTCGCATATTCCACATGCGGCCGGATCGGTCTTTGAACCCTGTCACGCCCCGCTCTGCAAGTTGCTCTCTATACCTCTTGGCCGTCTGCTTCCAGGTGTCGTAACCAACCACAGCCCCGCGCACATTTTCAAGAGCAAGCTCCCGGTAGATGTCGTTCACTTGGCGGCCAATAACTTGGACTACATCCTCATACCGCTGGTATGCGTTCTCAGCTAGGACCTGCGCTGCTTGTTGATGTATAGAACCAAAGCCTGCCTTAACCGTAGCACCTATATCTTTCAACATAGCATCGGCATTATAAAGACCCTGAGAATACACCCGAGGAATAGCTTGCTCACACCAAGTCCTGTTTCCTTCCCTGAGCTGTTGAAGAATGGCTTCAATATTTCGTTTCATCTGTACCAAATATTCCGTCTTGTTGCCTCGAAGCAATGCCCGGTTCAATTGGTCCAGTATTTCCCGCTCAGCCTGTTCATAGAATTTAACCAGCCTATCTACTTCAGCATCACTGAACTGCCTTGCATCTCTTGGCATTATTCTTCACCTGCGCCTTCGCCCTCTGCGCCTTCTGCCGGCGGCAAGGTTATCGACGGCAATTCAGTTGTTCCTTGTATCTGTTGCTCGCCCTTTATCCTGTCGATTTCCTCCTGGAGCGCCTGACCTTCAAGGCCGTATAGACGCCTGAGTGAGCTTTCAAGACTTGTCAGCCCGGCAGTATACCTCTGGACTTCATTCTGTGTAAGCTCCTGCTCGTCGTCCGGCAGGCCATCTTTCCAGTCAATGTGGATGTTTTCAAGAACAACAGCTCCAGCCATACCCTGAGCTTTTTCCAATCGCGATGCCAACCAGAGGACTTCTTTTAGTGCAGGGTCAAAGCGCATGCGGATTCTGTTCACCTTCGCAAGTGGCGCCATCATCAAGCGCCTTAGTGCTGTGCCTGATTCGGCAAGCCCAGACTTGAGCTGTCCAAAGGCTGCAGCTGATGTTTCGCTCAAAATATATAGCTGCTCCATAAGCAGGTCTATCTGCTTAAATGCTGCCTCAAGCTGTCCGTCCCAGGTGACGTATCCCGGAGGCTGTTCCCCCTGCCCCACCGGGAAGTATTTGCCGCCGCCTCTGAATATCCATTGACCTGTTGCTGTGTCGTGTTCCAGTGCCGTGTCCGGCCCATACATATTCGGGTCTGCGTGTTTGTCCAGGATTCGGCTTATCTGC
>JAKOPX010000279.1 GCA_029778665.1 Bacillota bacterium
CAAAAATACATCATTTGCCGCAGACTTAGAAATAATACGAATATCGCTTAGTACACCTGCAAAGGAGTGTTTCCTGATGAAGATGTCAACTATGGACGGCAATCATGCCGCGGCATACGCATCGTACGCGTTTACGGAAGTTGCGGCGATTTTCCCGATAACACCGTCGTCACCGATGGCCGAACTGGTCGACGAATGGGCATCCCGGGGGCAAAAGAACATATTCGGCCAGCCGGTCCAGGTCACCGAAATGCAGTCCGAGGCCGGCGCGGCAGGCGCCATGCACGGCTCGCTGCAGGCCGGCGCCCTGACCACCACTTACACAGCTTCCCAGGGACTGCTGCTCATGATACCGAACCTGTACAAAATGGCAGGTGAGCTGCTGCCGGGAGTCCTCCATGTTTCTGCCCGGGCGATCGCGACGCATGCACTGTCGATTTTCGGCGACCACCAGGACGTGATGGCCTGCCGCCAGACAGGCGCCGCCCTGCTCGCTTCCTCCAACGTCCAGGAGGTAATGGACCTGGGCTGTATAGCTCACTTGTCGGCCATCAAATCAAGGATACCGTTCATCCACTTTTTTGATGGTTTCAGGACATCGCATGAATACCAGAAAATACATGTGATAGATTACTCAGACCTGGCAAGGATAGTCGACATGCAGGCCGTGGAGGAGTTCAGGGCGAGGGCGCTGAATCCCGAGCATCCCGTTGCCAGGGGGACGGCCCAGAACCCGGACATCTATTTCCAGGGCAGGGAAGCAGCCAACAGGTTCTATGACAATGTGCCGGCTGTCGTCGAAGGGTACATGAAAGAAATAGAACGCATAACGGGAAGAAGTTACCGCCTTTTCGACTATTACGGCGCGCCGGATGCAGAGTATGTCATCATAGCGATGGGCTCGGTCTGCGACACGATAAATGAAACGGTGGATTACCTCAATGCCCGAGGCCGCAGGACAGGCACGGTGAGGGTCAGGCTCTACAGGCCTTTTTCCGAAAAACACCTCCTTGATGTCATACCCAAAACAGTAAAGAGAATAGCAGTACTCGACCGTACAAAGGAACCCGGCGCCCCCGGCGAACCGCTTTATCTTGATGTCTGTAAGGCATTTTACGGGCTGGAAGGCCAAAAACCCCTGATCATCGGGGGCAGATACGGACTTGGTTCGAAGGACACGCGCCCGTCCCAGATCGTCGCCGTTTTCGACAACCTGGAATCCGATAATCCGAAGGATCATTTCACCATCGGGATAGTCGACGACGTCACGAACACATCGCTGCCGGAAGGCGAAATGATCGAAACGGTTCCGCCCGGGACCATAAGCTGCAAGTTCTGGGGCCTCGGTTCGGACGGCACGGTCGGTGCAAACAAGTCGGCCATCAAGATAATCGGCGACAACACCGACTTGTATGCCCAGGCCTATTTTTCATACGACAGCAAGAAATCAGGCGGAACGACCGTATCACATCTGCGTTTCGGCCCCAGTCCCATCAGGAGCCCTTATCTCGTGTACAACGCCGATTACATCGCATGCCACAACAAATCGTTCCTGTACAACTACGATATC
>JAKOPX010000280.1 GCA_029778665.1 Bacillota bacterium
ACAAAAGCGTTCAAAACGCTTATTTTTTATTCGCTTCAACCGTTCCAAACCCAGCAATAATGCGGCTTTGCAAAAAGCACAGTGCAAGCACCATACAAGCACAGTAAAAGCACAGAACGAGCCCTGCTGGTACCCTATTACCTATTACCTTTTACCTATTACCTATTACCTATCACTATATAGTGCGACGGGTAGAATGGGAAAGGAGGGATAAATTAAAACAGAGAGGAGAGATCCATCATGGACACCAAAGGCTGTCAATTAAGAACACGCTTCATTGAGGAAGCAGAAGAGAAAGGACCTACAGCTCAAATGTTGATAGTAGCTGTCAAGCTGCCAACCGGAGCCGTCGAGCTTATCACAAACACGGCCATGCTGCACACGAAGATAGACTACTACAAAAACGCCTACGACGAGGAATTCAGGCTGAAAGGAAACTCCAACGTGCAGATAGTAGGGTTCATGTTTGTGTAGCCAAGATAAGGCGGAAAGGGAGGTGAGAAAGTAAATGGCTAACGATAATTTCAGGGAAATCGGCCGCATCGGACAAAAAAGATATGGTGGCTTTTTCTTTGAGGAATTCCTGAAAGATCTCCAGGGAAGGAAAGGCGTCGAGGTTTATAGAGAGATGAGTGAGAACGACGATGTGATCGGAGCAATTCTCTATGCCATTGAAATGCTAATCAGACAAGCGTCCTGGATGGTTCAACCGGGAGGACCCACAGCAAAGGATGAGGAAGCTGCAGAGTTCATCTACCAATGTATGGACGATATGCAGGATACCTGGACCGATACCATATCGGAAATCCTTTCATTCCTGACATATGGATGGAGCGCTCACGAAATCGTTTATAAGCGGCGCGCCGGCAAGAGTAAGGATCCAAGGCTTAACAGCAAATACAGCGATGGCCTCATAGGATGGCGCAAGCTCCCGATAAGAGCCCAGGAGACCCTCTGGGAATGGGTATACGACGAGGAGGACAATCTCCTCGGAATGATCCAGATGCCGCCGCCAAAGTATGAGCTCATCACGATACCGATTGAAAAGCTGCTGATATTCAGGACCAAGAGCCGAAAAGGCAGCCCTGAAGGAAAGAGCATCCTCCGTAATGCATACCGCAGCTGGTACTTCAAGCGCAGGATCCAGGAGATAGAGGGAATCGGTATCGAAAGAGACCTGGCCGGTTTTCCGACATTGACAGCTCCGGAGGGAATGAACATCTGGGATGAAGACGACCCGGAAATGGTAGCAATCAGGATGGCTGCTGACAGGATCGTCCAAAACATCAGGAGAGACAGCCTCGAAGGCCTGACATTACCGTCTGGCTGGAAGCTGGAGCTATTAAGCACCGGAGGACGCCGGCAATTTGATACCAATGCAATCATCGAGCGATACGACACCAGGATAGCAATGACCGTCCTGGCCGATTTCGTTTTATTGGGTCACCAGAAGGTGGGCAGCTTTGCATTATCCAGTGACAAGACAGAACTCTTTGCAATGGCCGTCGGAGTATACCTTGACATCATCTGCGAAACTTTCAACAACAAGGCAATCCCAGCGCTGATTGATTTAAACGCTCAACACTTCGCCGGCATTACCGACTATCCTACCTTGCAACACGGAGACATCGAGAGCGCAGACATTCAGGCTCTGGCAACTTACATCAAGGATATGACCGGCGTCGGCATACTGGTACCGGATGACCATCTCGAAGATTACGTGAGAGAAGTGGCCGGCCTGCCGGAAAGGCTGGATGATGGGACCAACCCCAGGCAGCCAAAACCGGCAAGGGACAGAAATTCTGACGTGAAGCCAGGCAAGGAGGCAGACATTGACGATCTGGGAGATTTAGAGGACGATGAGGAAGCTGTAAAGAAGGCCATGGAGAGATTGGGGAGGTATGATTGATGTTCAGGATCCGGAAGTCAATTCACCTGCACCCGATACACAAGGCAAAGAGGAAGAGCAAAGCAGCACAAGAGGTCCTCGACAAATTAAACGCATTCCTGGACGCAACGGAACCGGAGCCGGTTTATTTCCTCACCAGGCTATGGAACGACCAGCAGCAGGCAATAACATACAAGGAGCTGCGTGAGGCAATCCTCAACGGCTACATCGACGTGAAGACCATCCAGGCCTGGCA
>JAKOPX010000040.1 GCA_029778665.1 Bacillota bacterium
AAATACAGGGAAAGATACGTCGAGTGGATTTTAAGCCAGCGGAACGAGGATGGGCTGTGGGAGCTGCCCAGAAAACCTGACCGTTACGATTTCCCGCTGTCTGATTCCTGGAGAAGCCGGAAAAATCGAGTTATTGACAGTTCTATCATGATCCTGCGCTTTCTGAGTAACAGCAAGGCCCTCTGACAACAAAAACCATCGCATTAAAATTTCAAAAAACCTCTATTGTTTTGATGCAGACTGAGCTATGATTATATTAAGGAAAAACGATTTACACAAGAGGAGGCAGGATATGTTGAAGAAGGCCAAAGTCACAGTACATCCCGACTACAAGATAGGGAAGGTCGAAAAGCGCCTGTTCGGTGCGTTCCTCGAATCGATAGGGAACACGGTATATGGCGGCATCTACAACCCGAAGCATCCGACCGCCGACGACCTGGGCTTCAGACGTGACATCATCGACGCGGTTAAGGAATTCGATTTACCTGCTGTCCGACTGCCGGGCGGAAACTGGGTCTCCGGCTGGGACTGGAAGGGATCGATAGGTCCGCGCGAAAACCGCAGGGTGGCGCTTGATCTGGCCTGGTTCAAGATCGAGCCGAATATAGTCGGCCACGACGAATACATCGAATGGACGATGCGCGCCAATACTGAACCGATGTATACCATCAACCTCGGGACCGGGGACATAAACAGCGCGGCGCACCTGGTCGAGTATTCCAGGTACGAGGGCGGTACATACTGGTCGGACCTGAGGAGGAAATACGGCCATCCTGACCCGTTCCCGATCAGGACATGGTACCTTGGCAATGAAATGGACGGTCACTGGCAGATCGGGTCGTGGGAGAAAGACCCCGTCGGCTTCGGGATCCGGACTCATGAGATATCCAAGGTGATAAAGTGGATCGATAATACGGCCGAGACCGTTTTTGCAGGAACTTCGGACCACCACAAACATTTCCCCGAGTGGGAAATGGCGGCGCTGGAGCAGTGCTATGAATCCGTCGACTATGTCTCGCTGCATCACTACCATACAGCGCCGGAAGGCGATATAGCCAATCTGCTCAACGTCTCGTCGGTATTCGAAGACTATATCAGGACTACCATCGCGACCTGCGACTATATCCAGGCAAAGATCCGCACGCCAAAGAAAATGTACATATCCTTCGACGAGTACGGCGTCCATTTCGGAAGGCAGGGAGAAGTCCTGTTCGGCAGGAGAGGCTGGCAGGATGTGACGAAGGATTACTTCCAGTTCATGCCGAGGGAAAACAAGTTCGCCGTGATAGATCCTGAGAAACCCGAGGATAGGAAATGGAAGTTCAAATCATACCAGATGCTTGAGGCATTGGGCCTGGCTTCGATACTCCTCACATTCATACGCCACGCGGACCGCATCAAGATCGCCTGCATGACCGGCGGCCTGCGCTTCGCCATCGCGTTCGACGGAAAGCATGTCTGGAAGAACGCCGCATATTACCCGTACTACCAGATGAACAGGCTGGCCCGTGAAGGAATGTCGCTGCTGCCTGTGGTTGACGGCCCTACCTTCAACACTGAGCAGTTCGCCCTCAACGGATCATGCCAGTGTCCTGCCTACGAGAATGTGCAGGCCATCGAATGCGCAGCCGTTCATCACGAAGAACGGGACGAAGTCAACATATTCATCATCAACCGCTCCGCTGAAGATGACATAGAAATCGACCTGGACGCAAGGGGATTCGTTGGATACAGGCTGGCAGAGCATATCGAGATGTACACGGATGACCTGGAGAAAGGCAACAGCTATGAAAACCCGGACGTGATAAAGCCTGTGACGAATACTGGAACGAAGATGGAGAACGGCAGGGTATCCTGCGTTACAAGGAAACTTTCGTGGAATGTGATCCGCCTTACGAAGTAAACGGGAGGCGGCAGGATACAGTTTCATACGGCAGGACGATGCAATCCCGTTTGTACATGCAGGAACAGAACAAAGAGACATGACCGGAACTGACAATACTTTAAGGAGGTAAGAGTATGGCAAAATTCGACGACCTTTCAAGGCTGCTGGAACAGTTCGTGAAGAATGGGCCGCCCGGCTGCGGCTGTGCTGTCGCCAAAGACGGCAAGATCCTGTACGAGGGCTATTTCGGGTACGCCGACATCGAGGAGAAGAGACCGGTGACCGAAGACACGGTTTTCCGCCTCTTTTCGATGACGAAGGTGATCATCTGCACAGCGGGCCTGATGCTTTACGAAAGAGGCAAGTTCCTGCTGAACGAGCCCCTGTATGAGTACTTCCCCGAATACCGCGACACCCACGTTTACGTTAACCATCCCAACGGGAACGTTGAAATACGGAAGGCCAAAAATCCCATTCTGATAAAGCACGCATTCACGATGGCGTGCGGCATGCCGTACAATTTCGGCAATTTCCCGACGGCGAA
>JAKOPX010000281.1 GCA_029778665.1 Bacillota bacterium
GGGAGTATCGATCAGGTTCAGGATGTACTCCTGCCCGTCCCGGGCCCTGTAAACCATCCTGACGGCCTGCGCCTTGATGGTTATGCCGCGCTCCCTCTCAATGTCCATGGTATCGAGGACCTGTTCCTGCATCTCCCTTTCCGTCAGAACGCCCGTCATCTGGATGAGGCGGTCCGCCAGCGTCGATTTGCCGTGGTCTATATGAGCTATTATGCAGAAATTCCTAATATTTTCCTGTCTGTTTTCCGACATCCGTTCTTCCCCTTCGTCAATCTCGTCTCAACAAATGCAAAACAATTATAACATCGGAAACTGACAAAATAAAGGCATCTCTTTTAACATGCAGGCCCGGCTCCACGCATGCATGGTTCCGGGCAGTCAGGCACTATGCTGGTCCGGCTTCATGCAAGCCCGAGCTTCTTCTCTGCCGATACCACAGTCTGGTATATCAGACGGTTGATGGTCATCGGCCCGACTCCGCCCGGCACCGGTGTGTATGCGGAACACTTGCTGATGCAGTTCTCAAGATCTATGTCGCCGATATTGCCGGGGTTGTATCCGGCATCGACAAGCACGCAGCCTTCCTTTATCCAGTCGGCCTGAACGAATTTGGGCTTGCCGACTGCTGCCACAACGATATCGGCACGCCTTACCACGTCAGGCAGGTCCTTCGTCCTGGAATGGCATATGGTGACGGTCGCATTCTCGTTGAGCAGCATCATTGCCACGGGTTTGCCCAGGATCGGGCTCCTGCCTATCACAACCGCTTCCTTGCCCTCTATCTGTATATTATAGTGTTTCAGCAGCGTAATGATCCCGTAAGGCGTTGCACATTTGAACGAATCCATCTGCATCGACATCCTTCCGAACGAAATCGGGTTCACGCCGTCCACATCCTTGGAAACGTCGATGCTGAGGAAGCATGCCATTTCATCGATGTGATCCGGCACGGGATGCTGCAGCAGAATGCCATGTACATTCTCATTGCGGTTCAGTTCCTGGATCTTGTCTATCAGCTGCTGTGTGGTCGTCTCTTCCGGCAGTTCCACTTTGAGCGACTCCATCCCGATCCTTCTGCAGGCATTGCCTTTCATCCTCACATATGTAACCGAAGCAGGATCGTTCCCGACCAAAATCGTAGCCAGGATCGGGGTCACA
This sequence comes from Bacillota bacterium, assembly GCA_029778665.1. GTDB lineage: Bacteria > Bacillota > Clostridia > Acetivibrionales > DTU013 > DTU013. The sequence continues at coordinate 1,159 of JAKOPX010000281.1, forward strand.
CCTGTTTTCTCCTTTATTCTCTGTACCCTTTCCGCCAGTTCCTGTTCGACGCTTTTTGCCAGCGCCTTGCCATCCAGTACCAATGGTGAGTTCATGTTATCTACCTTCCTTCGTATGTATAATTTAAATAATGACCGATCTGATTATAGATCTTAAAGCACAACCGGCTATATATCCTGGATCATAACCGGTAAGTTTCAGCTGTCCCGGTTCTGATCCACGTATGAATGATCGAAAAAAATCATGCAAACGCTGAACGTTCAGGCATTCCATGAACGATCATATGATTGCCGGGCGATCCGGGCGGCAAAGCTGCAGCAGAGTATAAGTGCAGCGGCCGCTCCGATACAGGTATAAAGCGAACGGGTCAGAACCGTATGTCGCGCCGCTTCAAAGAAAATCATTCCAGCTAATAATATCAAAACTTGCGGGAAATGTCACTATTTTAACAGACTTCGACAAAGATTTTTCAGACGTTCAAGTTCATGTTCCAGGTATGAGGTATCTATTGCTATTTTGTTATTCATAAAGGTGATCTCCAGGCTTGTCCCATGGTTTTTGACATCCACAAGGGAAAAGACCTGTTCCCCGGATACAAGTCCGTTCACAGACCTGTCCACTATCACTGTCCCTGCAATCATAAGAAATGTGAGCAACGCCAAAGCCATCAGGATTCTTTTTCGCCTCATCCTTTTCTGCCTGTAGAATTCGAGTCTTTTCATTGCGGAATTTTCTGCGTCCATTGCGATGTCACCACGGATACCAGGGTGTTTTTTAAGTCTGGCATGCAATGCATCTTGCTGCCGCATCAGGATCACAGGCGTTGGCGGCCCTGACCGGCGTCGCCTTGCCCGGTCTGCTTTTATATATTATTGGCATCGCAACTTCGGATATTCATAGCTGTGCCCACAAAGGTGCCGGATTATTAGCATTTCTGAAGAACTGTCCCTGCACCTGCCCGTTCCCCCGATTCTGAAGAACTGTCTCCTGCCCCTGGACCCGAAGAACTGTCCCCAACTTCAGCTCCACTCCTCCATCACTTCGTGCAGGACTTCAGCGAGGTACCTGGTACTTTCAAGGCATTCGCTGAGCAGGTTGCCGTCTCCGCCCACCTCCACGAGGATGGACTGGGTGGATATATGCTGGTTGTAGCGTGCCTCAACTATCCAGATCGGCCTCGCGAGCCCCGGGTATTTTTCGTTGAGCTTCTGCTGCAGTTTCAGCACGAAGCTGAGGTTTTCCTTCCATTTGGGATGTGGCAGCGTCCCTTCGGCGGCGACCACGAACATTATCTGTGCACAGTTCTTCCCGTTGATCTCTTTCGTGAGGCGGAGCTTTGGCTTGTCGCTCCCGGCCGCGTCCCTGTGGACGTCTATATATACCTGGATCGAAGGATAGCTCTTCTTATAGCTGTTGAGAGTGTCGATGGATACGCTGTAAGCAGCGTCACGCACCTTGTCATGTACCGTGCCGTTATGCAGGGTCTCGATGCCGTATTTCCTGAGATGCCTGGCAAGTTCCTCGCCAACCCTGACCACATTATACTTGGGATTGCTGTTGAAGCTCGGGACATCCTTCCTGCCCAGGTCGGATTCCTTCAGTACATAGCTCTCGCTTGTATGCGTATGATAAATGAGCACTTTCGGGCCCTTTTTTGACATATCGAGTTTGAGCGGCTTCTTCAGCAGTTCCTCAACATCGATTTTGTACCTCGTATTGTTCCTTATCGCGATCTTCTTA
>JAKOPX010000041.1 GCA_029778665.1 Bacillota bacterium
AAGCACTGCATTGCGGTATCTGTCAAAAAAGACGCTCACATTGCCGCTGTCGATCACGTCCTGTGGACCGACTTTTTTTGTCCTGCCGGAAACGGCGGCGCCTTTTTTGCCGCTCTTCCTGCCCCCTGTGGAGATGTACAGCAGCGTGCCAAGCGCGGCTGTGGCTGCCGTGACCAGTATTACCAGAAGCAGATACCGTGCGTAGGTCGTGTCCATCCTGCAGTCAACTCCATCAGAAGATGATTTTATGGAACCCTGCCTTTATGTTAGCATGAGGCCCTGGTACTTCACAACCTGCCTTTTTTGGTATAAACTATAAAAAGATTTTTATTCATTAATGTATACGGGGGTCACCATAAATGCGGAAAACCTGTTCATCTACCTCACTTCTTTTCTTTGCGGCATGGCGGTAATGGGAGTCGAACTCTCTGCAACAAGACTTCTGGCGCCCTATTTCGGAACTTCCCAGATAGTATACACGGTCGTGATCGGGCTGATAATGATATCGATGAGTATCGGCAATGTGCTCGGCGGCCGGTCAGCCGATAAACACAATGACCTTGGCAGGCTCTTCGCACTGCTGTGGGCTGCGGCTCTGTGGATAGCTGTTATCCCGCTTGCCGGCAAATACATAATAGCGCTTTCCGCACTCGTCATGGCATGGGTACTGCCGTCAAACCTTATCGTGGCAGGTTCGGTGGTTTCCTGTCTGCTCGTGTTTTCCGCACCTTTGCTCATACTCGGCATGGTGTCCCCATATCTCGTGAAGCTTGGCATAAAGGATATGGAAAAAAGCGGCCGCACGGCCGGCGAGATCTATGCGGCTTCGACAATAGGAAGCATCATAGGCACGTTCATCCCCACATTCGTTACAATCCCATACATAGGCACGATGAAATCGTTCCTCGTATTTGCACTCACCCTGAACCTTATCTGCCTTTACTACTTCATCAGGACCAAAAAAGGCTATGTTAAGGGTGTCATTACGACCGTACTGACGGCTGCCCTCCTTTTCATGCCGTTCAGGAGTTCGTATGCTTTCTGGACGGAAGTGGTCCTGGAAGATGAATCACTGTACAACTATCTCCAGGTGACTGAAAAGGGCAATTCTGTGATTTTGTCCACGAATGTGGCCTTCGGCGTTCAGTCCATTTATCCGAGGGACACGATACTTTCCGGTTATTATTACGATTACGCGCTGATGTCGCCTCTTTTCCTGAAAGGCGGCAGCACTGAAAAATCCTTCGACGTGCTGGTGCTCGGCATGGGCACGGGCACTTTCGCCAAAGAGTGCAAGTATTTTTATCCGAACAGCAATATCATCGGCGTTGAAATAGACGAAAAAATCGTGGACCTGTCCAGGAAATACTTCGAACTCAAAGACGAAGAGGCAACGGTATACATCAACGATGGCCGCACTTTCATGTCGAGTCCCGAGGCAGGCATGTACGATATAATCCTGGTGGATGCGTATCACGACATTACGATACCCTTCCACATGGCCACCACGGAGTTTTTCTCAATACTGAAAGAGCATCTCAGGCCCGGTGGCGTCCTAATGGTCAATATCAACATGCGGAGCGAAAACAGCACCGAAATAACCGATTATCTCACCCACACGCTGAAGAACAACATGAAAAAAGTCTACAAATACGACATCCCGGGCATCACGAACACTCTCGTCTTCACTTCGGATGACGAAAACTGCCTGCAGTACCTGATCGACAACTCGTCTGCGCTTGGAGAGGACAGCCTGTTGCTCCCTTTGGCCAGGAACGTTATCAGGGACTGCGTCGAAGTAACGGAGTCGAAGTATGTACTCACCGATGACCTGGCTCCGGTGGAAGTTTTGGGCCAGAAGCTTCTCAACGATGTAGTGACCGAAATGCTCGATTACTTCAAAAGCGAGCTCGACAGTTCAGGCGGCGGTATCATGGACGTATTCAAAATGCTTTCCTGATCACTGCATCGTCGGGTATTCCTGGCACAGCGCACCGTCATTGCAGAAAAGCATGAATATGTCCCTGATCACATCGTTATGGTTCGCCTCCGTCACTTTATACAGCCGTCCGTCTCCAAGCTGTATGTACATGGTTATCTGGAACCTGTCGCTGTTGTCGATGACGGCGCTGATGATGTCCACCGCTTCCGCAGGCCTTGCATATTCATGGAACCAGCCTCCGGCACTATCAGAAATTTCCACATCGCATTCATAATAACAACTGAGGAACCTTTTCAGTTCCCCTTCTTTCCTTGACCACAAATTGACTGTCAGACTCATGATTGATCTCCTTTGCTAAGGTAAGGGGGACACTCCTCTACGAGGAAGTATTCCTTCAGGGTTGAGGAGTGTCCCCATGACTTTTCTCGGACACTCCTCTACAGAGAAGCATTACTCTATGGACGATGAGTGTCCCCATGCTTATTTTCGGGCACTCCTCTGCAGAGAAGCATTACTCTATGGACGATGAGTGTCCCCATGCTTATTTTCGGACACTCCTCTGCAGAGAAGTATCCCATCAGGGTTGATGAGTGTCCCCATTCCCTATTCCGGACACTCCTCTGCACAGGAGTATCCCTCCCTCTGACTGCTTTCAGTATACTATACTGGTCTGCAAAATGGGCGAATATTTCGAAAAATCCATGATGTAATTTATTCCACGCATGTTATGCGTTGGGTGAAAATTCATTTGCCGTATGAATATCTGACTTTTTACCTATAATAAAACAGCCGTCGTATACTCGTATTGGAGGTAATAAAATTGCTCGGTCGTAATTCCGTAGCAGGTATTTTGCTAATATCACTCGTACTTTCAATGCCGGCTGTGATTTCAGGCTGTTCCGGAAGCAGCCGGAACCAGGGCGAACAGCTCAAGGCAACCCAGGAAAAAATGAAGGAAGAAAAGGAATCTGAAAAGCTGAAAAAGCTGGAGGAAAAAATAGAAAGCCTTTTCGAAACACTGGGCGGTCCGGCCATGAAAACCGAGAGCAGCAAAAAGCCGGAAGATATGAAGCATGATCAGCATGGCCAGGAAGAAAGCCAGAAGGAAAAAAAGCAGCAGGAAAACCCGCAGCAGGAAGGCGGGCAGAAAGAAAGTGGGCAGCAGGAAGACAATCAGCAGAAAAGCGGGCAGGAAAGCGGCCGGAATGAAAGTCAGAAGCACGGTGGGCAGATGGATGACAAACAGAAGGAAAATGGTAAATGGAAGGAAGTTGATAAGATCATAAACAGCCTTCATTACCAGTGGAACGACCTGATGCCCGAGATCACCAAAAAAGGCGCCGACATGAAGCTCGCAGATGCTTTTGCCGGATCACTGAACAGCCTTACCACAGAGGCGGATTCCAGGGACAGGGACAAAGTCCTGGCTTCAGCCAACAGGCTGTATTCGCACATACCTGACCTGTTTTCCCTTTATCGCCTGAAAATGTCACCGGAACTTAAAAGGATGGTTTATTACACGAGAAATATAATACTTGAATCAGAAAAGGACAACTGGGAGCAGGTCGGCAAGGACAGGGAGTCCCTTGAGAAATCCTGGTCACTGCTCAGGAACACACTGGAGGAAGGGCAGAAAAAAACCGGAGACAAACTCGATCTTTCGATCTACGAACTGAAAAAGGTAGTATCTGAAAAAAACAGGCAGCTTGCCGTCATAAAAGGCAGGATCGTGCTCAACAACCTCAGCGAGCTTTCGGAATCCTTTGAAAAAAGCAAATAAAGCCGGCTTCGTATCATGTGCGGCTGCACATGACACACGCCGGCCTTTTGCGTGCATCACGCTCAGTGCAGGTAATCCTGTTCCTGATGGTCGTTCTCCTGTATTAAGTGCTCCTGCATGATTTCCATCATTGCTATAAGATGCTCGCGGTCTTTCTGAAGGATCCTTCCGACAAGCTCAGAGCTTTCAGGGTCAAGATCTCCCTTTACGATCTCTTCGACCATTTTCACTCCCTTGTCCTCGCCAAAATAAGCTCTTTTGAGTATTTCTTCGGAATCTTTCCTTTTTGTCTCGTATTCCAGCTTTATTTGTGAGAACATACCAGGTATGCCCGTCCCCTTGCCGGGAACACCGCCAAGACTGCGGATCCTCTCGCTCAGCAGATCAGCATGTTCCCTGTGATCCGCCCTGAACTGTTCGAAAAGCTGCCTGATCTCATCGTTGTCAGTATTTGCAATAAACAGATCATATGACTCAGCGGCCATCAGTTCGCCCCTGAGCATGGTGTTGAGTTCTTTAACTACAGTTTCAGTATCCACAGGCACCACCCTTATCTTATGAAATGATAATAATATCATTCCATAGTGTGCCCATGTTTACTCCGTATATTGCTTAAGGAAATCAGGCATTTTATCTGCAGGCCCGTTGAGAGTTATGAAAAACAGGATCTTATGGCTTTCTGCAAGCACTTTCAGTTTTTCGAAGAATGTTTCGAATTCCTCGATATTCTCCTTTGTAATGAAGTTGATCCTGTCGATGAAAATACCCTCGATATCGTAATTCTGGGAGAGAATCCCGCATATGAACCCGAAAAAGCTTTCGTGGTTGAGAAGAGGGTACTCCGACACGTTCACGAATCTTACCTTGTGCGAAAGGTCATACATCAGCTTTGTGCTGTCGTCGATGAAAACCACCGAGCCTTTCGCCTGCTGTGCCATCCTGTTGGCTGAATCGACAAGATGCTTCGTTTTGCCGGTACCCTTCGGGCCGTATATGACTTTTATCATTTCAACATGCCTTCCTTTTATTTGCTGTAAATTAAAAGCCGGGTTTACCGGCCTGTTTTTACGTCTTCGGGCTGTCACCGCCGCCGGGAGTTTCTTTATCCCGCTCTACCACTTCCATTTTGGATATGGACACTTCATATGCCACTTTTGTCACTACTTCGCCCGAGTCGTATTTTTTCTGGTATTCCCTGCTCTGTATCCTTCCCCAGATCTTTATATTGTCTCCAACGTTGAGCTTTTCTGAGAACCTGGCGTTCCGTCCCCATGCAATGCATGGTATGTAATCCGACTTGTTGTAGGGGCGATTGACAGCCAGCAGTATGTCCGTGATTTCTCTTCCGAACGGTGTTGTCCTGTAGATCGGTTTTTTGCATATGAAACCGTTCAGGAATATCTGATTCGGATTTTTTACCTTTTCGTCATCATCAAGGAATGTGATCTCTCTTGCAAAAACAGTCAACAGAAGCTTGTTCCCTTCACTGCTGTAACTGTTGTAAGAACGGAACTGACCCTCCACTTCGACAAGTGTTCCCGGTGTCAGTCTTTCCTTGCTGGTAAGCCTTTCAGATATGGTTACGGGTATCACATCACAACTCTCGCTAAGCCTGGGCACCTCGAGCATGAAACTGTAAAACCCTTCACCGTACACGGCGTGACTGAACTCGACATTGGAAACGACTTTACCGGCAACAGTCGCCATGTTGTTCTCAATAATATTTCCGACCATCCGCCCCCACTCTCCTCTCGGTTCATCTGTACATCGCTGGATTTATCTAATGTATGTTTATTCGAGAACGGCATGTTTTAGAATCAAAAATCAACAAGCTCTGCCTCTGATGACCCGTCAGGCTGTCAAGTTATATTATATTACATATTTTGCAACTTGCAAATCCCCAAAAATTATTGATTCAGATCTATGCCACTGACGATGGCAAAAGCTGCGGCCGCAAGAAGATCATGGCTGTCATGCCCGCCTTCTTCAAGACGCATCTTGTATTCCTGCGGCTCTACCACCCTGCCGTCCCTTGTTGATACAGACCTCTGGAGGCAGCATATGAAGCCCTCCTTGAACACCGTATCGCCTATGCTTGACGTGGTCACGCAGGCCTTGGTATTGAAACCGTAAGTAACGAACCTGTGTTTCATTCCTTCGAGGAGCTTTATCAGATCGCCGTCGTCCACGTTAACTATGGCGACGCCTTTTTCATCCAGAAGGGAAAACACTTTTTTCAGACAGTCCGAATAGGCTCTTTGGCTGTTTTTGCTGAAATTTGTCCTTCCGGCGTATATCAGCATGTCGAACCTGATATCGTCAGGCAGGAACTTTTCGATCTCAGGAATGCTCATTTTCAGGATAAGAACGCTCACGTTGTTTTTTTCAAGTTCGCTTACATAAGCGCTGAACATCCTGCTGTCTATCCCCGGCAAGCTTGCAGGGTCAATGATGCTGACTTTTTCTCCTTTTGACGCAAGCATGGAACTGATTATACCGGCGGTCTGCCATTTGCCATCGCTGCCAAGGATACCCGCAATAAGCATTATTTCAACCCCATCGGTATAAAAATCGGGAAATACACTCCTATGATATGCTTTTTCAGCATTTTTATGTGTTTACGAGACTTTTTTCTGACGTCCTTCATGGTCGATTATGTAATCGTCTCTCAGAATGAGCCGGGAAACGGGCACCAGTTTATAGCCGCCGGATTGCAGTTCTTCTATGATTTCAGGCAGGATTTTTGCAGTATGCGGAGTATCATTGTGGAACAGTATTATGGAACCATTCCTGACCCTGGAGCGTATCCTCTGCTTTATTTCTTCCCTGCCTATGCCGGGTTTCCAGTCAAGTGAATCGACGTCCCATTGTATCGTATAGTAACCTAGTTTACGTGCTTCCTGGATGAGAGAGTTGTTGTAATCCCCGTATGGCGCCCTGAAAAGGTCGCATTTTCCCCCTGTGATCCTTTCGATTACATCACCGCATTTCTTTATCTCACTGCTCTGCATTTCGCTGCTGAGGCTCCCCATCCTGAAATGCGAATAGGAATGGTTGGCGACATCATGGCCCTCCATGGCCATAGCCTTTACCATCTCCTGGTTCTTTTCCGCCCACTGGCCAACCAGGAAAAAAGTTGCCCTGACATCGGCTTCCTTCAGTGTATCCAGTATCTGCGGTATGTCGTCGGCACCCCAGGCACAGTCGAAAGTTATCGCTGCCAGCTTCTCTTCCGTTTCAACAGAATATATGGGTATTTCCCTTTTTGATGCGAAGACCTCTGCGAAATCCTCATGGAATGCCGACAATGATATGAGAAGACAAATGCCTGCCAGAAGGATAAGGCAGACAAGCATCCTTTTCCGTCTGATGAAACAGAGCTTCATTGCATTTTCCTCCGCAAAGGCAGGTAATTTCCTCTACTATATTATTTCCGCACTGCCGTCGTTATGCAGAAAACAAGGGAGCAGATGCCGCCGGGCCGGTCACCTGACCGCCGGCCATTCCGGCACCTGCTCCCCTGTTACATGATGGAGGGTCTGTCTGTGTTTTTATATATGCTTTTAATTTATGACTTAATCAAGGTTTTTCTCTTCTCCAAGCACTACCTTCAGTTTCAGTATCTCGCCGTCCCTGTATACTTCGACTTCCACTTCGTCGCCTGGTTTGTGCTGGTTCTTGAGGTTTTCAAGTTCCTGGAACGTCTTGACTTCCTTGCCGTCAAACTTAACGATGATGTCTCCGATGCGGATACCTGCCTTGTATGCCCCAGTCAGCGGCTGTACGTCGTAAACCAGCAGACCGTCAGGAACTTTGTACCTTTCGGCATCTTCCTTTGTAAAGGTGTTGTCGATCACTACTCCAAGATACGGCCTGTTTTTGACATACCTGTAATTGATCAGGCTCTCGGCGATTTCCCAGGCTTCGTTTATCGGTATTGCAAAGCCGATGCCTTCCACTTCGGTGGCCGCGATTTTGATCGTATTTATGCCTATGACCTGTCCTTTCGAATTGACGAGTGCTCCTCCGCTGTTGCCCGGGTTTATGGCTGCATCGGTCTGTATCAGCCTGAACTCACGGCCGTTATCGAGCGTGATGGTCCTGTTGATGCCGCTTATCACGCCGGCAGTGACCGATCCCATATAATCCATGCCTCCGGGGTTGCCTATCGCAACTGCAAGCTCACCGACCTTCACTTCGTCCGAGTTGCCCAGCTCAGCTGCCGGCAGGCCGGTCACATCGATTTTCAGCACGGCTATGTCGGTTTTTTCGTCCCTGCCTATCACTTGCGCCTTATAAGCCTTGTCCTTGTTGTCCGGCAGGATGACTTCGATTTTTGCGCCGTCCAACAGTTTATTGGACAACTGGCCTGCCATCGCCGCTTCGATGACATGGTTGTTCGTCAGGATATAGCCGTCTTCACTGATTATTATGCCGGAACCGTATCCGATTCCGTCACGGTTGAAGTCAAAGAAGAAGTTGAAATTGCTCCTGGCCGGGACTGTGATCTGGATGCCCACTATCGACGGTCCTACTTTTTCAGCAATCGCTTCGACGGGCGACGTGGTCCCAGCTATCTCGATCTTCTTGATTATACTGCTGCTGTTGCTGCCCGAAACTTCCGTCGTTTTCGAGGGCAGTCCGAGCATCCCGGCAACGTCGGCGCCAATCAACGGTACAAGGAACACTACCGCAGCAAACATGATGCCTGCGCCTAGCAGCGAACTCAGTACCGATACCAGTACCAGGTGTCCGACTCCTATTTTCCTCTGCCTGGTCTTCTTTATATTTTCCGAATAATATGACTGCTTCCTCATGCCTGCATCAGCCGGGCCTGCAGTCTGGCCGCCGGGGGCTTCGGAACCCATGGGCGTATCCTGGTATTCTGCATGGGCTTCTCCATCAGCAGTACTGTGCGCTGTTTCATCCAAAGGCGTATTTCCTGATATTTCCACATCAGGTGTTTCCATACCAGGATCATGGCCGTATATCGTACTTTCGGCTGCGTTCACTGCGGCATCGTCAGCCTGGACAGCTGCGTCAGCGGTTATTTCGTCGTTTTTTGCATCCGGTCCGCTTTTCGCAGTATCATCATTGCTGCCGCCATTATTGAATTGATCGAAACCGAATCTGAATTCGTCCATATGCTAAACCTCCCAAAAGCCGAGCATCCGTTTCCGGTTCACCTTACAAGTATATTGTAAATCTGTTATTTGAAGAATCTGTGAATAAATTGTAAACTTTAAATTTTCCTGAAAAGAGCTTTTTACTGCTTGTCCGCCTTGTCCGGAGAAGTGCCGCCGGCTTTTGCAAGTGTGAATGTGAACGCAGTCCCTTCGCCGAGTTTGCTCTGTACACTGATACGCTGGCCGTGTTCGTTGATTATATTCCTGACTATAGCAAGCCCAAGCCCGGTGCCGGTCTTGTCCCTGCTCCTGGATTTGTCTGATTTGTAGAACCTGTCCCATATCATCCCAAGTTCGCTTTCATCGATCCCTATGCCTGTATCCCTGATCGTTATTTCAGCCGTATCTTTCATGCTCTTTGTTATAATGCTTATTTTGCCCCCTGCCGGAGTAAACTTTATTGCATTGTGCATCAGGTTGTAAACGACCCTTTCGATGGCATCCGGGTCTCCGCTGACCATCAGATCCTCCTCTTCGAAATCCGCATCGACGTTCAGGTCTTTTTCCAATATAAGAGTCTCAAGTTTGATTACGCATTTCCTTATAAGTTCGTTGATATCAAAATCGGTAATGTTGAGCTTCATCTCGCCGGATTCCATTTTTGCAAGGTCAAGCAGATCGGTCACAAGACGGTTCAGCCGGTTTGTCTCGTCCCTGACTATCGTCAGGTAATGGTCATGCTTCTCCGGCGGGATCGTGCCGTCCAGTATCCCTTCGATAAACCCGCGTATCGAGGTCATTGGCGTGCGCAGTTCATGGGACACGTTAGCTACAAACCCTCTTCGCATTTTCTCGATGTTTTCCAGTGCTGATGCCATTTGGTTGAATGCCCTCGCAAGTTCTCCTATTTCGTCACGGGATTTTATGTTGACTCTTTTCTCAAACTCACCGTTCGAAATCCTGGCTGCGGCATATTTAAGCTGCTTGAGCGGACGCGACAGCCTGAGCGAAAAGATGTAGATCATCACTACGCTGACGGCAATGGCGATGCCGCCGGATGTAAGGAAATATTTCAGTACCTTTCTGCGGGCTGCACTCACTTCCTGGACGGGCGTATGCAGATAAATGACGATCATCATGCTGTTGCCGCCGGGAAATTCATATTTGAATGAGCGGGCCACTGTCAGCCACACATCGCCCATTTTACTGAAATACGGATCCTTGAAAAAACCGTTGAAATCCCCGACTTCCCTCACCGTGGCCGGTGACTCTGTGAGCTTTGAGAAATTCCTGGGATCATTTATCCTGATATACCCGGTGTCATCAATATACTTTTTGGCAATGGAAGCCGGCATGTCCCAGTTTGAACGGTACAGATATCCGTCCTGGTTCACGATCCAGATATAGGACGATGTGTATTTTCCATAATTGACAAGTGTATCATTAAGCAACATCTCGGCATATGCCAGGCTGGAATAATCACTCAGATCGATCAGGTTTATGTAGAATCTGAAAACATTGTTCACCCAGTTGCCGGCTTCTTCAAGAGTTGCCGCCTTTTCATCGGTGACATAATCATACAGGAAGATATTCATCATCATGCCTGTGACTGCGAAAGCCACGGCAAGTATCAGCAAAAATATTGCTATCAGCTTACTGAAAATACTTTTGAACATTACCTGACTCCTGACATCACTTTACCTCAAACTTGTAGCCTACGCCCCAGACAGTCTTAAGCTGCCATACCTGACCGGGCTGGTCTATCTTCTCCCTCAGCCTTTTTATGTGCACATCGACTGTTCTGCTGTCGCCGTAAAAATCATATCCCCATACGTTTTCCAGCAGCTGCTCCCTGGTAAACACCTTATTAGGGTTTGAAGCCAGGAAATACAGCAACTCCAGCTCTTTTGGCGGAAGATCTATCTCCTTGCCGTTAAGCTTGACGACATAGGTCGATTTGTTGATGACAAGATTAGGAAACACGACTTCCTTAACATCGAAATCACTGCGTTCATACCTTCTCAGCACAGCCTTGACCCTGGCCACAAGTTCCTTCGGATCGAAAGGCTTGACGATGTAGTCATCAGCCCCGAGTTCAAGCCCAAGCACCTTGTCGAAGGTCTCTCCCTTTGCCGTCAGCATTATTATGGGGATATTGCTTATTTTTCTTATTTCCCTGCAAACCTGCCATCCGTCCATCCCCGGCAGCATTATGTCAAGGATCACTATATTCGGGGCAGAGTCTGCAAAAACGTCCAATGCGCTTTTGCCATTATGTACGGCAAGAACTTCAAAGCCCTCCTTTTCAAGATAGAGCCTGATCAGTTCGCATATATTGACATCATCGTCAACGACAAGCACGCTTGTCTTTCTGTTCATAAACACCACCATCGATTATTGTACCACAAAAAGGTATCAATACAAACAGGACAGAACATGGGGACGTTTCCGTGTCCGGGCGGACCCTGAAGTACCCGGCACGAGGGAAACGTCCCTGTAAAACAAAGGAGCCAGGCACGTGCCTGGCATCCTGTTCTCAGCAAGCGCAGATGAACTTTACCGTATTGTTATTGCATACATGGTCGATGGAAGGTATCACTTCGGTATACTCAACATTCAGCAGGGTGTAACCGTCAACGATCAGCCCTTCCCAGTAATGCTTCACTTCAGACGCGCGTTTCCCGTTCTCCCTGGCGAACTTCTTCAGTTCTTTCAGATCGTTGGTCCTCGAACTCTGGCTTTCGATCATTTTCAGGTAGATCTCTCTCGGATACGGAAGTGACAACTCGCCGTTTTTGAGCTTTTCGACCGTTGCTTCATAGTCTTTTACGGCAATGATGTACCTGTCCTTCATGCCTTTCTTCTTCCCGAACATATAAAAACAACCTCCAGTATGATGTTAAGTCAAACCATATAATATATTGAAACAATGTTCGACAAAATGCAATACTTTTTTTGAATCATAATCTCACCAACCCAGGAAACTTCCCATCCTGCCCGCGACGCCGGCCTCGAAGTTTTCCATGATGCTCTCTCCGATATCCATCAGGTCATACTGGTCCAGTTCG
>JAKOPX010000282.1 GCA_029778665.1 Bacillota bacterium
CCCAAAGCGATGGCGTTCATGGAGGTTGGCGAACAGCGGAACACGCTGGACCTGAACGAGCTGCATGTCCTCAAGCAGAAGTACGGCATGAGCATGGCCGCGTGGATCTTCCGGGCAACCGACCTTGGCATCCTTGCTCCTGAAACGGCCCGGCGTTACTGGATGTATTTCAAAAAGAAGGGGTATCACAAGGAAGAACCGTTTGAACCTGTCCCGTCCGAGAAACCGACTCACATGGTGCTGCTCACCCTCCGGGCCTTTTCGGAAAAACGCATCACCATGTCACGGCTGAAGGAACTCCTCGGCAATGACAGTGAACAATTGAGTGAGTTGAGGTTGCTTGGTTCAGCATGAGTGAGCATCGGGTGCACTGCATCCTTGATGCAAACGTGATCTTCGATCTCAACGCGGGAGATATCCTTGAGTACCCATGCTCCCTCCCCTATATCCTTCATACAACCGATTTTGTCCTTGATGAGATTGAGTCCATCTCCCTGGCCGAACTGGAAAGGTGCGGCCTCACCCTCGTAGAATTGTCATCAGATCTGGTGGTTGAGGTACACCAACTCCGTCCCCAGCACCTTGCCCTTTCCCTTGCGGATCTCTCGGTGTTCGTTTATGCACGCCATTCCGGGCACATGGTCCTTACCGGGGACGGTCCGCTCTGGACGTTTGCCAAGGAATCAGGGATCGATGTCCACGGAACGTTGTGGCTCCTGGACATGCTCGTGGGGCAGGGGATACTGACGAGACCGAACGCCATCCAGGCCCTGCAGAGGATGACGGAGCAGAAACGATGGCTTCCAAGAGCGGAAGTGCAAAAAAGGATCAGGGAATGGGGGAAGGAATAACCATGGTTTACCCACAAACCTCCTTTTACCTTCTCCGGCTCATACCGTAAAGTTATCTCCCAGGTCCTCCCGCCTTCAGATGGGAGAACTCTACCAGTCGCATCTGATCGAACTTCCGGAGGTTCTCATAGAACCCGGTATACCTGATTTTTTCGCTGTCGCTGATTCAAAGGAGGATTACGATTAACTCCCGCTATTCACTCGTCCTAACGAACAATCGATTCTATATCTCATAGTTGACGCGGTGTCGCACCGCGGGCCTCCCTCCATGCGCTGTCCCGGTGCAGGAGGACGCCCCCGCCTTCGTCGCTCCTGCTCCTCGCCGGCGGCTGTGCCGTGTCCTCGCTCCGCACCGTGCTATCGCGCCGTGCTCCGCTCGGGCGTGGTGGCTGTTGCTGTGGTGAAAGGCAGGTGTGGTAACCAGATAATAGAGGAGGGTGGGCCGCTTACCCCTCGGCGGGGCTGAACTGGAGAAATCAGATCCTTTTAGATTTTCCTTCGGTGTATCTTTCCTTCTGCATCCCACTTTTTGAGAGCCTGAAGGATAATTTCACTCATCCGTGGGTTGTTAGGGGATTCGTTATCGCTGTTTCCTGAAGGTGGGGATCGGCATTTTTTCATGAGCCTTCAACTATGTTCATAAAAATATGCCCTAGTCACCACAAATCATTCGATAAAAAGAGGGGGAAGAAGTTAGGTGAAGTGGTGATGTGTTATAGCGCCTTCTTGAACTCGCAGTTGTTACACCGGCGGCATGGAGGCAGGCGGTCGGTGTTGTCGTTGAGGTAGAGATCTTCACCACATTTCAGGCAGACGTATCTGCCCTTTCCGGGTTTTTCGCCACATTTGTATGGCATACATAATCGGTCAACAATAAAGTTAATAAATATATATCGTGCGTCTTGAAAGTGTCCGTTGACCTATCTAATCCTTAATAATTATGTAACAGGTCAGGTATAACTGTAAGCCGCAGTTGGTATGAAGGGTTCTCCCTCGAATGCTCTCCGGATGGCCGTGATTACCGACCCTCCATTCTTCCTCACCGTTGAGATGTACCCCCTAACCCTGCAGAAGTTAGATGCCCCCTCCACACAACTGAGACGTCCCTGAGATCTTCTGCTGAACCTTCACCATCCTGATATCGCGCTCTGCAAGGTTGTTCGTAAAGGGCACCCTGAAATCGGTCATGAACCGGAGGATCTCTACACGATATCTCTGACA
>JAKOPX010000283.1 GCA_029778665.1 Bacillota bacterium
ATATCCGCTTTCCTGCGCCTTGATTTCTGCATCAAACCAATTTATTGCTTCTTGAATATTATCCACGCTTTCAACCTCCTTATCCTCCACCAGCTTAAGCGGGCAGTCTGTCCGTCTGCCTTTGCTCGGCGTGTATACAGGCATATGATGATTCCAACTGGATAATATGTCGCATATATCACAAACCTTATAAAATGGACATCCTCCCCTGCAACTCTCCGGCATCTCCGGCAATTCCAATATCGCTTTAGCCATCGTGTTCGACCTCACTTTCTTTTTTGCCATTTATCCATGCTATAGATATAAACCACCATGAAAGTTGTCCTGCTCGTGCCCCAGAATCTCAAACGGCTCCACATTCTTCCCGTCCACAATCAGCGGAAAGTACCAAACGCCCGGTTCATCCGGCAGACTGTACGCTATGATGGTGTCGCCCTCGTTGCGTTCCACGTTGACCATTCTCTTCCGCTTCGCGTCATAGGCCTGCATCAGTCCCACTCCTGCCCTTCCATGGCTTTTTCATCCGATACACCTCGGATCTCGACCTCAACCCGTGGATTCTTCCTGTCCACCATGAACCTGTGGTAAATGCCCTGTATGTATTTCTGACTGTCTCCCGGGAGCACCCCAGCCTGGACCAGCCCGTCCATGATGAACTTTTGTCCGGCCATGATGTTGTCGGGATCCCGGCGCCTGTCAGGTTCATACCATGTGATGACCAAGTAGGCCTTTTCAAACCTTGGCAACCGTGCCTGTTTCGCCAGCCATGCCACTTCTTCCGTGCGCTCCTTCTTCTCGTTGGAGTATTTTGCGTAGTGGCTTTTGGCGGCTGCGATGATTTCGTTCAGTCCAGGGAGGCGGCCGGGGATGGTGAGTGTCATGATTCACCACCACCCGCAATTGCCTTCATATCCATCATCCCGGCAAGCCTCTGGATTCCTTGCCGCAGATCCGCCGGCAGCAGCATCTCTCGGCGATCCCTCTCCTGTACCTGTTGGTACATCTTCAAAAACTGTCCCCGGACCACTCCCGGCTCCTCATTCAGGCAGATTTCTCGCCAGCCGATCTGCCGGACTACTTTTGCCGTCCTGGGCGACAGACTCGCCAGAGCTTCGGTTTCCCGATAGTAGCCATATGTTCTGATAGCCCGCTCAACCTCACCCCAGCCTTCAGCTGCCGTCATCACGTCGGGGTTCAGGATCTCCATAGCCGCCTTGCGGACTTCGGCTATTGAAGGGGCAAACGTGTTCTCCAAAATGAGCTTTTTGACCGCCATATTTGCAGTGACATAATCCAGGTCGCCCAACATCTCGTGCCATACCTG
>JAKOPX010000284.1 GCA_029778665.1 Bacillota bacterium
GGTGAATGGCACGGCCGAAGATATGGCGGAAAGTGCGGAGAAAGGTACGGCCGAAGGGACAACGGATCACAAAAACGTGACCGAAGGAATAACGGAATACAAAGGCATGGCCGAAGAAACGACGGAATATGAGGAAACAGTGATCGACCTTGTCGACGACGGAACGGTCCACAGCATCAAGGTACGCCTCGTTCACAGCGCAATCAGACAATATAAATTGAAATAATTTGTCGGAAATATTATAATAAATATATATATTTGACGAACCATCGACATCAGATGAGCACCTCGGTTTTGATATCGCGCCTGTGCAGCGGGCCATGTCGAGTATTCTTATAAGCCGTCAGAGTAAAACCAAAATCTTGCGCCAGAGCGGGGAATATTATGGAAGATTTTCAAAGAAGAATACTGATAGCAGACGACAACAAAGACATACACGACGATATAAAGTACATACTTGAAACTTCCTCCGTCAATATGGAGGAGTATCAGGAAGCACAGCTGCTGAAGAAAGAGTTGTTTGGGGAGAAGGATGCAGACGATACGGTCGAGGCAGTCATAGACATCAGGTATTCCATAGACGATGCATACCAGGGCAGCGAAGCGGTGGAAATGGTGAAGAGGGCCAAAGAATCCGGCCATCCTTATTCACTTGTCTTCATGGATGTCAGGATGCCGCCCGGGATGGACGGCATTGAAACCATTGAGAGCATCTGGAAAATCGACCCGGATGTAGGTGTTGTCATATGCACAGCATATTCAGATTATTCATGGGACCAGATCGTTGCCAAGCTTGGTCAGAACGATAATCTTCTCTTTATACGGAAACCCTTCGACAATGTTTCGCTGAAACAGATAGCACTGGCTATGACAACGAAGTGGAGCCTGAAGATGCAGGTCAGAGAGCATATAGAGAACCTTGAGAAGCAAGTGGCGCTGAGAACTAATGAGCTGACTGAAACTGTGGACAGGCTCAGGCAGGAGATAGCTCTCAGAGAAGAAAAGGAGCAGCAGCTTGCATACTCCGCCCACTATGATTCGCTTACGGATCTCCTGAACAGGCGGTCTTTTTACAAGTCCCTTATGGCGCTGACCGAAGACGGGCTGTACCATAAGGATGAGTTTTCATTATTCTATATCGACCTGGACAATTTCAAGAGTGTCAACGACCTGTATGGCCATGATGTTGGCGATAAGCTGCTGATAGAGGTGGCTGAAAGGATTTCCAGCGTGCTTGAGCAGCATGCCAGCCTGATCTCGGACTATGTCAGTGAAGATGGCAGAGTAAAAGCGATATTCAGACTTGGTGGTGATGAATTCACCGCTGTAATAGATGAAACCAGACGGGAAGAAGTCGGAGCAATAGCACAGAAGCTGATAGACATGATAAAAGAACCGTACTTCATATCCAATCATGAGGTGGATATTTCCTGCTGCATTGGTATCAGCATATACATGAACGGCAATGTGCCCGTCGATATGCTGCTCAAGTATTCGGATATAGCACTGTACGAAGCCAAGAGGACACAGGGTGTTTACAGATTCCATGCGCTTTCTCAGTCGTATATGCACCTTTATGAGATCAAAACAGAAAAGGAACTGAAAAAGGCAATAGAAAGGGATCAAATCAGGGTCTACCTGCAGAGCCTTGTGAACAGCGATGAAAAAGTAGTCGGCATACAGGCGCTTGTGCGCTGGCTCCATCCGGAATACGGTGAGCTGGAGCCCGGTCAGTTCCTGCATATTGCACAAAAATCAGATCAGATCATATTACTCGGGACTTATGTTTTGCGTAAAGCCCTGATGTATCTCAGGAGGATCCATGAAGCCGGGTACAGGGATCTGTTCATGATGATCAGCTGCACGGCAAAGGAATTTTATCATCCTGGCTTTATCAGCACAATCAAGTCTGCATTGCATGAGGCGGGGATCGCCCCGGAACATCTCAAGCTCAATCTCGAGGACAAGTTTTCCTTTCAGGCTGCACAGAGCGCACTGACTATCATCAGAGAGCTCAGTGATCTGGGCGTTCAGTTCGCCGTCAACGGATTCGAGAGCGCCTATCCCGCATTTGCTTTCCTGCAGCAGATGCCGAAGGAGACGATGATCAAGCTGAATAAAGCCTATGTGCAGAATATCGTGACTGACAAAAGGAACCGCAGTTTCCTGCTTTCACTTATGGACATCATCAACATGCTGGACCTGGAAGTGATCATCAGCGGTATCGAAACTCAGGAGCAGAAACAACTTCTCGAATCCAGGCGGTGTATTCTGCAGGGCTATCACTTCAATTCACCAAAGCCGTTCGAAGATTATTTGGAGGATCTTGAACAAGGAGCATGATATGGTTTATCACCTGAAATCCGGACCTGTCCTGAAAGACCGTTATATTTTCGGTTTTCTTGATGAAAACATGGAAACCGAGTACCATAACCAGATACTGTACGGGATATCCGAAGCGGCCCGGGAGTCGGGCATAGAGATTATCAGGTTTGGTTATTACTCCTCTCATATAGCCTACAAATTTTCACATCAGGTAGATATGATCCTTGACCACATACAGCAGTATGATCTGGACGGGCTGCTGTTTCTTGGGTGGACACAGGCTGGAGCGATGTACAACCGGGATGATTTCGTGGAGCGTTTCAAAGACATGCCTGTGGTCAGCATCGGAACCGGTTTCAGTGACATACCCTGTGTATATTTCCCCGGTGACGTGGCCATCTATAAGCTGACCAGGCATCTGATAGATGCACATGGCTATAAAAGGGTCGCCTATATAGAGCATTACAGGGAAGACAACAGAAAAGAAGCATATGAATTTGCAATGAATGAATCGGGTCTGTACGATCCGTCACTGTATATCGGGAACGATCTCCTTCCGCCTGCCTCAGACCGGACAGGCAGGATCAAAAAGGTTGTGGACATACTGCTCAGCATCGGTGCCCGGGCAGCAATATCGCTGACATATACAGATGCTTTTCTTCTTATGCAGGAGTTGAGGAGAAGAGGAGTCGACATACCCAATGAAATGGCTGTTGTCAGCTATGAAGAAGGCGACTTTGCAAAGTATTCGGTACCCGGATGTACTACTGCATATTTCCCATGGAAAGAGCTTGGATACGAAGGATGCAAAATGCTGTCAGGCTTGCTGAGAACAGGTAGTTGTAACAGAGAGCTGACCATCGGGGATAAGGTCAGGATCATATTCAGGGAATCCTGCGGATGCATGCCGTATTACGTCAGACCTGCAGATGCCGTTCAGGTCAGGCCTGCAGGGTATGGACCCGATGTCATGACAACTGTCGAGAAAGAAACGATAATCCGGGCACTGGAGAATCTATATAATGACTCCGGCATCTTGTTCAAAAAAATAGTGGATTCCTTCATAGAGTCATGTGTTCAAAGGGACGGAGATATATTCCTGTCTGAACTGAACGCACAGCTTCGTGATGTCGGCGACATTCCAGGCATAAGCAGGCTGGTGGCCGACATCAGATATCTCTTCTATCCTTATCTTATTTCGGATATCGACATGATGCTGTGGTCGGGGGATCTGTTCCTCAAGGCACAGGTGCTGGTGAGCAGAAACGAAGTTGCGGTCACCGGCAGTGTCGCTCTGAAAAGCAAGGCAGACGACCAGATCCTCCAGGATATAACACAGCAGCTCTTTCTGGAATTTTCACTGGAAAATCTGCTGGACACACTTGAAAAATGCATGAAATCGTTTCGTATAGACAGATGCCATATATTTATCTCCAATTCCATTTTCACCGGCTCTGATGTGGAAGAGGATCTGTTTGACAACAGTGTTCTGATCTTCAGATACTGTAACGGCGAAAGGAAAGAAACCACCGGCAGGGCAGGTAGCCTCAGAAAGCAGCTTGCAGTGATACAGGCAGAAGAACTCAGCAATGTATCGCTGGCTTACTTGCTGCATGTAACCGATGAGATCATGGGATTTGCATTGTTTGGAACGAGAGACGGGACACCGGATGAGATGCTTTTCCAAAGCCTGGCGACCAGTATCAGTACAGCACTGCATGGAATCGTTCTGCTCAATAGACTCGACATCGCATATAAAAAGCTTGTGGAGCATGCCCAGAAAGAAGGTATGGCTGATATTGCCGCAAACATTTTACACAACATAGGCAATATACTAAACAGTGTAAATGTTTCGGCCCATATACTGGGAGAGTGTGCAAATTCGCCTGTCATCGACGATATAGCCATGGCGGCCGATCTGGTGCAGCAAAACATCGACAGACTCGAGGAATTCATATGCACTGACAAGAAGGGCAAAAAGCTGATGGAGTTTTACCTGCGCCTGGGCAGTCCGGCTGAAAAACTGCGCCAACAGCTACTTGCCAATTTGACCAGGCTCAGGACAAAAATAAGGACCATCAATGAGGCTATCGCTGCTCAGCAGAGCTACGCGGGCGTTGATTCCAGGCTTGAGGAACTCCTGATAGCACCTATAGTCGATGACGCACTCAAACTGAATTATGATTCCTTCGAAAAGCTGCATATAACCGTGGAAAAAGATTATATGCCCGGATTCAAGGCTCGTGTCCATCGGGCAAAACTGTTTTTTATCATTTTCAACATCATTGCCAATGCGAAGGATGCGCTG
This sequence comes from Bacillota bacterium, assembly GCA_029778665.1. Classification (GTDB taxonomy): domain Bacteria; phylum Bacillota; class Clostridia; order Acetivibrionales; family DTU013; genus DTU013. The sequence goes on from JAKOPX010000284.1 coordinate 4,634, forward strand.
GCAAATTCAGAAACCGGGGAAAGGAAGCTGACTGTCAGGCTGTATGAAGATGAGAGCGGCAAGTACCTTAGCATAGAAGACAATGGGAGAGGGATACCCAAAGCCCTTCTGGACAATCTGTTCGAATATGGATATTCCACAAAGGAAGGCAGGTACGGCTATGGCCTGTACAGTTGTGCTTCATATATGGAGGACATGGGCGGATACATCCGTGCTGAAAGCGAAGGCATAAATAAGGGGGCAACATTTATACTGAAATTTTCATGACAGGTGGAGCGTTATATGAGAAAAAGACTGACAATAGGCTTTATAGATGAGGATGCATATGACGAATACCATAATATGCTGTCAAAGGGCGTATCTGAGTATGCACAGGAGCACGGCATCAATGTCATACGCTTCGGGCATTTCCTTGTCCATTCGACTGTAAGAAGCACATATCATGAGAAAATGCTGCTTGAACAAATAAACCAGTTCAGGTTCGACGGGCTGATTTTCCTGGGATGGGCAAGAGCAACACATAACAGCTTTTTCAAAAGGTTGTTCGGAGATATTCCCATGGTCAGCGTAGGATCTATAAGGGACAATATCCCAGGAGTCTATTTCAACGGGGAGACTTATACACGTGAAATACTGCATCATCTCATAGAAACGCACAAGTACAGGAGAATCGCTTATATTGCTCCGTTCTTGCCGGACAGGCGGACCGATGTGTATTTAAGGGAGATGAGGAGATTCGGTATCTATGATCCGGAGCTGTTCGTGGACCGGACTGAACTGATGGGGCTGGATGTAAGCGAAAGAGGACGAAAGGCTATAAAGATACTGCTGGATGAGAGAAAGATCAGACCGGATGCGGTCGTGTCGCTGTATAACGAAGAGACAACAGGGGTCATAGCAGAAATAAAAGACAGAGGGCTGAGGGTACCAGAGGACATCGCAGTGACAAGCTATGAGGACGGTGAGGTTGGCAAATTCTCGTCACCTGCATACACCACAGTCTATTTCCCATGGAAAGAGCTGGGATATCACGCCTGTGAAACCGTACACCGGCTGATAGAAGGCTATGATATCCAAATGTGGACTGAGGTGCCAGGCAAAGTGGTATACAGATATTCATGCGGTTGTGCACCAATGCCTGATGTCTCGCTGGATACGGAAAAGCGCGACATGACCGGCAGGAGATTTGAAGAACTGAATGATCGTGAACTGGATGGCATGGCCGGGCAAATCGCCGGCAGCGTCCCGTTCACTCTCGAAGAAATCAGTGACCTGATGGATTCGTTCAGCCAGGCATTCCTGAAGATGGAGTACCGTCCCTTTCTGATGAGATTTGAAATGATGCTCCGGGGAATTGGATATAATGACAGAATCGGCGATTTTGAAACGGCTGCGGCTGTTTTCAGAAAGGTGATCATGCCACACTTCCTTCCCTATTTCGGCACAGATATGAAGAAAGTGATATGGGCTGACAATTTATTCAATCAGATGCAGGGAGTTTTGCAGAATAAACTTGCTACCGCTGTGTTCGCAGAGCATGTGGAGTACGACAGGGTCCAGCTCATACTGCGTGAAGTGGGGAAGATACTGCTTACGCAATTCAATGTGGAAAGCCTGAAGGAGTCACTTGCTGTCAATCTGCCGAGGATAGGCGTGAAGGGTTGCTGGCTTTATCTGTTCAGTGACCGATCAGAGAATTCCGCATTTCCTGATTACCAACTGGAGTTTGAGTATTATGACGGTAAAATGATAAAGGAACGGCCACAACACGAACGAAGCGTTTCAGGCAGCCTGACCGAAGATTTGCCCCATGATGGTAAGCCGCATTTCCTCCTGTCCCATTTTCTGTATGTGGGCGATGAGTTCATAGGATTCCTGCTTATCGAACCAGGCCAGACGGATATCAGGATAATGCGTATCCTCAGCAAACACATCAGTATCGCCCTGAATGGCATAATACTTTTCGAGAGGCTGGATCAAAGCTACAGGAAACTGATGGAACAGGCACATAAAAAGGGCATGGCAGACACTACAGGGATACTGCACAATATAGCCAATATAATGAACAGTGTGAACACTACGCAGCAGGCTCTTGAAAGCCTGATGGAAAACAGTTGTCTTGATGATCTGAAAATGGCCAACGACATGCTCGCAAAAAGATTTGACGAGCTTGAATCCTTTATCAGGGATGATGAAAAGGGAATAATGCTTATGAAGTACTATGCAACGCTGGGCGATTCGTTTATCAGGTTCAGGAACAATTTGAAGAACCATGTGGAAAGGCTCCTCGAGCGAGTCAGCCTCATCGAGGGCATCATCAACACGCAGCAGAGTCTGACCGGCATAAGGTCGAGTCTCGAACGTCTGGATGTGATACCGGTCATTGAGAATGTACTGAAGTTGAGCCGGAATTCCATCGAAAGAGCGGGGATAAAGATAGTCAGATCATATGACAAATCTGTAAGAGCTCTGGCCCAGAGCACCAAGTTGTTCCACATACTGACCAATGTGGTGAAAAATGCTGTGGAATCAATGGAAAGCATCGAAGATGCGGATAAAGTACTTACCATCGAAGTCACCAGGGACAGCAAACACGTCTTCATACGGGTCAGCGATACGGGACCGGGCATAGAAGAAGGCAAGCTGGAAAGCATTTTTGCCTATGGCTTTACTACTAAGCGTAAAGGACACGGTTTTGGTCTCCATAGTTGCGCAAACTACATGACGGAGATGAAGGGCAGGATATGGGCTGAGAATGTAAAAGACGGAAGAGGGGCCGTGTTTGTGATGCAGTTCAGGTCTCTCTCTTCAACCTGAAGGCATATGTACAAAGCCCCGCCATACACCCGAAGCA
>JAKOPX010000285.1 GCA_029778665.1 Bacillota bacterium
GGAAGCGTCGTCGAATTTTATGAGCGGCTGCATTACATGCAGGTCATATCCGAGAATGACAGCAAGCTGATGCAGCAGTTGGAAGAAGCAAGGCAGGACGTGGAACTCAAGAAGCAGATGCAGGAACAGGCGAAGGCCCTTCTTGAGGAGAAGCTTAAGGAAAGGGAGGAACGGCTGGAACAGATCAAGACCTCCAGGGCGAAGGTCGAGGGCGAGATAACCAGGACGCAGAAAGAAATAGAGCAGCTTGAAAAAGAGATAGACAAGTGGATAGAAGAGTCCAAGAAGCTGGCGGACCAGATCAAGGTCCTTTCCACGAAGAAAAAATACGTGGGCGGATCGATGACATGGCCCGTCCCGAGTTCCTACAGGGTGACATCCACGTTCGGGATGAGGAAGCATCCGATCCTCAGGAAATACAAGATGCACACCGGCGTCGACATAGCCGCGGACAAGGGCGCTGCCATAGTCGCGGCCAACAGCGGGACAGTCATAATGGCCGGGTATGACAATACCGGCTACGGGAACATGGTGGTCATCGACCACGGCGGCGGCATCACGACGCTGTACGCGCATGCAAGCAAGCTGCTGGTCAAGGTGGGGGACAAGGTCAAGGCAGGACAGACCATAGCCAAGGGCGGGAGCACCGGCCTGTCCACTGGCAACCACCTGCATTTCGAAGTCAGGGTCAACGGTGAGCCGGTGGATCCGATGAAAGGTTATCTCAAGGCCAAATAAATGCCTGACAGGCTGTAAAGCAGAGCGATACAAAAATAACTAAAATCATATTAACAGGAGCGATAATGAAACACCCCGAGTAAAAGATTATGATCCAGGCCCGGTTGAAAAACCGGGTTTATTTATTTTCGTGGACGCATAAAGATATATGGAATTATCTTTCGGGAGTGTTTTTATGCGCAGGTTATATACATTCAGGCAGGTCGCCGTTATCGTCGCAGTGACGCTGGTCTTTTCGGTAAGCGCGGCGGCCTTTGTCTTTTATTCCGTCAAGGCGGCCGAGGAAAGGTATATGATAATATTCGACGCGGATTCAGTGGATTACAGCAATGTCCTCAAGTTCAACCGCGTCATGGATATACTCAGAAATGACTTTTACCAGAAAGTCGATACGAACAAGATGTTGGAAGGGGCTATAAACGGCCTGGCAGAATCGCTGGGCGACCCATACACGGTATACTTCGACAAAGAGCATATGGAAGCCTTCCTTGAAAAGTCAAGGGGCAGCTATGTCGGCATAGGTGTCACCGTCAATGTTGATGATGACGGACTCCTGACAGTCGTCGAGCCGATGAGGGGATCACCCGCGATGGAGGCGGGCATGCGGCAGGGCGACAAGATCGTGAAGGTGGACGGCAAGGATGTTACATCGATACGCGATGAAAACATGATCATCAGCATGATAAAAGGAAAGGAAAACACCCGTGTGAAGATCACGGTATACAGGCCATCGGAGAACAGGTATGTCCAGTTCGATATCAAGCGCAAACGCATCAGGGCATCCAATATTAAAAGCGAGATACTGGAAGGCAATATAGGGTACATACGGATAGTCATGTTCGACAGTGAGATAGCAGACTACTTTAAGAGCGACCTCAACAGCATGCTTAAAAAAGGCATAAAAGGGCTCGTCATCGACCTGAGGGACAATCCGGGCGGTTCCTTCGAACAGGTGGTGGAAATAGCCGACAGCCTGCTTCCCGCCGGGACCATAGTTTACACCGAGGACAGGGAAGGCAGGAAGGAGTACAGGTATTCCGACACGAAATATACCGACATACCTCTCGTGATCCTGATCAATGGCAACAGTGCCAGCGCGTCGGAGATACTTGCAGGCGCCATCAGGGATCACGGAAGGGGCAAGCTTGTGGGAACCAGGACATTTGGGAAGGGGCTGGTCCAGGAACTCAAGCTCCTTGGGGACGGTTCCGGTCTCAAGGTTACCATTTCCCGGTACTTTACGCCTTCGGGGGTCTGCATCCAGGGTACCGGCATCGAGCCGGATATCCATGTCGGCGTGCTTGATGAGTACAGGAACCTTCCTGCTTCACAGATACCGAGGGACAGGGACATCCAGCTGAGGTCGGCGATCGAGGCGCTGCTTGGGGAAATAGAGTAAAATGTATGTATAAAAGGTTTTTTTCTCCACATAATATTAAGA
>JAKOPX010000286.1 GCA_029778665.1 Bacillota bacterium
CCTGTCGCTGTCCACTATCACGCTCAGGAACCTTCCCTGGAACAGATGTCCGTGCCGGTCATACTTCCTGTTGTAATAAATGACGTATGCCGTATTTATGCTGTGCATAAGGCTCGAAATATCATAACCTCTCGGATCCAGATGAATATGTACATGGTTGTCCATCAGGCAATATGCATATACGGCACACCTGTATTTCCGTGTATATATGCTGACAAGGCGCAAGTAATAATCTTTGTCCGCATCCTCCCTGAACAGTTTCAGTTCCGATATGCTGCGGCACATAACGTGATACTGTGCCTCACTGTGCTTCTCTCTTGCCTTCCTGGGCATCTGGATCACCTTCGGCTTATCTTTCTTGCCCCTCCATTGTATCATAGAACATATGTTCTGTATATTATTTCCGATCATTTCCTGCAAAAAATGAACCGGCCCGAAAATGTTTCGGGACCGGCATATATTTCAGTTGCTTTGGTTACTCAACAGTTCTGTCCAGCATCCATTATATATATTAATGCATTCACTCAATCACTAACCCTGAGCGTCATCGTTCTGCCTAAAAAGCAGGACTGTCCCCCAAATTTCATTCAAGAATCTCCAGGCCGTCTATCGTTTCGCCATTCTGTCCGGAGATCTCTTTGGAATCGTCGACATAATCATCAGCATTGTTATCCACCGGCATTGAACCATCGTCTTCCGCTATCCCCGTGGTCGTTTCGGCTTTATCCTTGCTTATCAGTTGCGGGCTTCTCGGGAACAGAGCATCAAATTTGAAATTCCCCATGAATTCCCTCTGTTCTTTCCCTTCTATCAGGAACTTCACCTTCTCAATTTCCTCGAGCTCAGTCAATGAGTTGACAATTGAATATATTGTCATCTTCTCTGCATCTTTCCCGCCTGGATGCTTTGTCTTAAACTCTTTTGAAAAGTCTACAGTAGCGACCTTATTCTTTATGCTTACCGGGGAGCGCAGCTTCGCCTCGGCGGGGACAGTTCTTCTGAACAGCTTTTCATCCGAAGGCCCCTTGATCAGCTCATTGACAATAGCCGTTGCCAAATTACTTACATCGTCATTGAGGTCAGTAGAATCAACATACCTTATTTCCAGCTTGAGCTTGGTATTATCTTCATTGGCGAAATAAAGCCGCAGTGGCGTCTTGTCAGTCAATTTGCTGGCTTCGGCTTCTCCGATGATGATGCTGCTCACAGGTCTGAGTTCGTCCTCCGGCTCCTTCTGCAAACCAAGTTTTTGCAGGACACTGCACCCCGAAAGCATTGTTATAGATGCAAATACAAGGATAATTGATATAATTCTTTTCATAATTCAGCCACCTCACGACCAATACGGCGGTATTTCTCAAGTATACCGTTTACCGCCTCGTATTCCATCTAAGGTAATACTATGCCGACGTGGCTGCCAGTATTCGCTGTAGATCAAATTTTTGTCCGGGAAATAACCGTATTACAGTGCAAACCGCATAGCAGAACCGAATGATTTGCCATTATTATAATTCCAGCAAATTCACTGAAAGCACCTCATGCCACCATGTTATATCTCGGCTTCGGACTGATGAAACATGTTCGCCGGTTTGCACTGAAGTTCCCGTAAGTCTGACTTTACATAAATCATCCCGATTTAGAACTGTCCCCCTATGTTAATCTCGTACTGGTTTTTCGAACCAATCATTGCTTTCACGTGCAATCAACTCGCCATCTCCCGGTTGCTCATTTCCTTTTTGCTTTTGATGCCAGGACCCGTTCATAAGCGTCTCACCAGGAGCAACCAATGGTCACCAAAACCACAACAAGAATCAATCTTTCATATCAACCGGCTTACCGCAAGCGGTTGTTTCAGCAACGGTCGCCCTTTTTTTAACATTTCCGGCATCAGAGCGGCTCATTTCCCTGGAAACATCCATATCTCCGGAACCGCCCAAATCCCTGTTTTCCTCCTGCGAATCTGCATCCATGCGCTCAACTGCCATCCAGTCCTGCATTACCGTGTTATAAACCAGATACCCACCGTTAAGGTTTTTCACCGACGAAAATCCTCTTCCCGCAAGCATCCTGGCAGCGACATAACCGCGCAGCCCGACCTGGCAAAATACATAAATGCTTTTGTCGGAAGGCAGCTCACCAATCCTTTCCCTTAACTCGTCAAGCGGAATATTTATCGCGCCATCAATTGTACCAAGTCCGAACTCCGCTTTCGTCCGCACGTCCAGAAGAAGTGCCTTCGTCCTGTCAAGGTTCCTGATATCATCCCAGTGATATATCAGAACATCGCCCTTCAGCAGGTTTGATGCAACAAATCCCGCTATATTGACCGGATCTTTTGCAGATGAATAAGGAGGGGCATAGGACAACTCCAGTTCCTGCAGATCAAACACCGTCATGCCAGCACGCATAGCTGTGGCTATTACGTCGATCCTCTTGTCAACGCCGTCATAACCTGCTATCTGAGCACCGAGGATCAATCCGTCCTTTTTTGCAAAAAGAAGCTTTATGGTCATGGGCGTGGAGCCGGGATAATAACCTGCATGAGAAAGCGAATACGTAAAGGATTTCTCATAATCTGCTCCCATTTCCTTCAGCCGTTTTTCGTTCAATCCTGTCAACGCAACTGTCATGTCAAACAGTTTTACAATGGACGTCCCCTGTGTGCCATTGTACCTCACATTTCTTCCACATATGTTGTCAGCCGCTATCCTGCCTTGCTTGTTCGCAGGACCTGCCAGCGGTACCAGGACAGTCTGTCCAGGCTCTGCTCTTCGTTCCGCTTTCGGTTCTGCGTGCAGTTCTGTATTCGGCCGCTCTTTACATTCACCGGAAGTACCTTCATCTGCCGTGCTGCCAGAAGCTGCTTCTCCGGATGTATTGCCGCAAGTCGTCCCTGTTACAGCATTCCCGGCAATCGCTTCTCCGGCCGCTACATTTTTGAGAACCGTCCCCACAAAATCCTGCACTTCTACAGCGTCTCCGACAGCGTAGATATCAGGATCAGAGGTCTGCATGAATTCATTTACTGCGATGCCGCCTGACTTTCCAAGCTTCAGGCCTGCCTCGGCCGCCAATTTAACATTCGGCCTGACTCCTACAGATAAAATGACCATGTCGGCAGACAGCAAACGCCCATCAGTCAGCCTGACGCCAATATTTTCACCATCATGGACAAACTCACTTACTCCATTTTTCAAAAATAGCCGAATCCCCTTTGATCTCAGATACTGATGCACAAAAGAAGCCAAATCCGGATCCAGGGGGCCGATCACATGATCCGACAACTCAACGACCGCGACTCTGATGCCTCTTTCATGAAGGTTTTCGGCCATTTCCAGGCCGATAAAGCCTGCTCCGACGATAACCGCATCCTCAGGTTTGTTATTGTCTATAAAATCCTTGATCCTGTACGTATCCGGTATATCGCGCAATGTAAAAATCCTTTGTGAATCTGCTCCGGCCAGCCTCGGCTTCACAGGTTCTGCACCGGGCGAAAGTATCAGGCGGTCATAGCTTTCCGTATAGATTCTATTGTTTGACCTGTCAAGTACCTCAACAGTTTTGCCCTTCCGATCTATGCTGAGCACTTCGCTGTTTACCCGGACATCGATATTGAAGCGTTTTTTCATATTTTCCGGAGTCTGGATAAACAGCTTCTCTTTTTTCTTTATCACTTCTCCGATATAGTAGGGCAGACCGCAGTTTGCATAAGATATATATTCGCCCTTCTCAAATATAATTATCTCCGCTGTTTCATCTAGTCTTCTCAGTCTGGCTGCCGCACTTGCTCCTCCGGCAACTCCTCCGACAATAAGCACCTTCAACGGCATGCTTAAAACCTCCTTGTACTGACGCTTTAATAAATCAAACAGAATTAGCTGTTGTTTTCTACTCTGTCTATTTAATATTGATACCAACTATTTGGATTTATTAAGCCTGTCCCCCTGGTCAAACCTCATCCTCAAAAACTCGGGTGCTTTTTGGTCTACTTCACCCTGCCTTGATTTTACCGCAAAATCACAGAAATGTCCCCAATTGTTCCCGACCGTCAGAACCGTCCCCGATTCCGGAAACTTCTCCGGCCGTGTAAATATTTCCACATTGCAAAGGCCTGTCCCCCACTATCCCCCCCGCAATGTTATGTTCCAACCGGTCCATCTGAGTACCATATACCATATACTGTTTTTGACGTGTGCCGTCCGGCTATAGACTGGAGAGTCCGGCTTTACATAAACCTGACAGAAACTGGACACAGCCTAACCATAAACATCAGGCTTAAAAGGACAATTGACTTATAGCAGCAGGCCTAAACTGCATGTCTGGCTGAAAAACAAAGAACTGTCCCCTGGAATGTCCCATAAAAAAACGAAGAACTGTCCCCAAACGAACAAGAACAGTCCCCCAAAGAGAATCTGAGGGTCACATCGCTTTTGTGTATCTGTCGGCGAATGCGCTGGCACAATAGCTCTCCGGCTTGATTTTGGGTATGAAATTCAGGCCTTTGACCATACCGACCATTTCATTGATCAGGCTTTTGGTCTGCCCTTTGGTTCCAATATCTATGTGAAATTCAAATGTAATCCCCTCAGAATGGCGATCCGGCCCAAGCGCCTCATGTATCCTCTTAATCTTGCTTTCATCGAAAAGGTAGGCAAGCTGCAGGCTGGCGCACGTTTCGAGATATATTTTTTCTCGCAGGTTTGTCACAGGGCGCTGCATTTCACACTTGTGCAGAAAACCAATAGCTCCCTTGCCGACGCGATGGACGAGGATGCACGATACAAAAACGGTTTTCGATCCGACCTGTGAATCGGTCCCGACTGAAATGCGGTATGAGCTGTCCTTATCCGCCTCGATAAATCTGATTATGTCTTTGAATACCTCTTCAAATGTCAGGTTGTCCTTCTTCAGGCCCTTGAACAGAGTCTCCCCGTTTATCTCCAGTTGGTTGCCAAGCAGCATCGTGCATGTCCTCCTGTTCTGTAAAGTAAATCGGTATTGCAATTTACCTCCATTACATAATACGAAAAAGCCCTGTGAAGGGCGTACTGTCACAGGGCTTTCCTTATATCGCAAAATCCGAAGGCAGCACGGAGACGTCCTCTGCCTTTACAATCAGTCCAGATATGCCTGTTATGAGCGCAACAATCTACCCGTCGTCTCATCGATCAATCTCCTTTTTATAATAAGTTTATATTAACATATGTCTTAATCAAAATCAATTCCGCTTTTTACCGTGATAGCGTCAACAATTTGTAGGAATAAATATCAAACTCCTACTCAATACATTAAGCTTCCGTGTTGAATACCTCTAATTATCAAATAAGCTCTGCTCGTCCTGCCTGCCATCTGCAGGACAGGTATATTGCCTATGTTTTCAAAGCTCTTCATAACCCGTTTACGAATGTTTTTTACTGTTTTCTCGGGGATTCTTGGTTCGTTGTCATGTGTTTTCTTTAATGCTGCGTAAAGGTTGCCACCGTTAAAGATAAAAGCTCTTAAACGGCTCATTTGCTCTGATCCTGTTAAGCTCCAGCCCATTGGACGGCTACTAAGTCTTTCGCTTAAAACATGGCTTACATGGCCTTCTGCACTACAACCCATGACATCAGGATACTTTGTTGCATTCTCAATACTCCTCCAATTTTCGTACAA
>JAKOPX010000287.1 GCA_029778665.1 Bacillota bacterium
CATTGGTCAATACAGCCTGTGCGGCAATAAACATGACGAATACTATCACGAAAATGTTCCTGAGTATTCTTTCCACTCTGTCACACAGCAACGTTTTCTTTCCTTCCTCCGGGCTGCTGTCCCCGTCCTTTTTGTGACGCCGGTCCAGTGCCTCTTGGTGGTACCTGTTTCCGGTCTTTTTGATGATGATGGTTTTCACGGCCGCCTCCATAATTTGCTAATATCGTTATTATGTATTATGCTCATGCGACCGTGAATAATACATCAGCAATGGAGCCCGGCAACACAGCCCGTTGAAAAGGCAATGGTAAGGTTGAACCCGCCGGTATACCCGTCCACGTCTATCACTTCGCCTGCGAAGAACAGCCCCTTTATCAGCCTGGATTCCATTGTCGCCGGGTCGATCTCATCCGTACTGACGCCGCCTGCAGTCACGATCGCTTCGCTGATGGGCCGCGAGCCGCATATTTCAAGCGTAAGTCCTTTGAACAGTGATACCAGCGACCTTCTTTCAGCCTTAGTGATCTGGTTAACAGGCTTGTCTGCAGGTATCTGGGACAATTCAACTATCACCGGTATCATCTTTTTAGGCAGCAGGTCGTCGAGGCTGTTTTTGAACTGTTTTCTCGAATATTTCTCAAAATCCCTCTGTATCCTTGCATCCAGCGTCTCAGGGCTGAGCGCAGGCTTCAGGTCTATCGAAAGGAATACGTCCCTGTAATCGTACTGCATTATGTGCCTGCTGGCGCTGAGTATGACCGGGCCCGACACTCCGAAATGAGTGAAAAGCATCTCGCCGAAATCGGTGTACACTTTCTTCCTTTTCCGGTCATATATCGTGACTGAAACGTTTTTCAGTGTGAGGCCCTGGAGGTCCCTGACCCATTTTTCGGCTGCAATAAGCGGCACGAGGGACGGTTTCAGCGGCGTCACGGTATGTCCGAGCTTCTGGGCCATCCTGTAGCCGTCGCCGGTGGAACCTGTGCCCGGATAGGATGCTCCTCCTGTAGCAAGCACTACCGAGTCACATTCGATGGTCTCAGAGTTTTTCAGTGTAACACCTTTCACTGCGCCATTGGAAACCTCGATGGAACTGACCGGCGAACGGTACCTTATTTCTGCTCCGAGTCTCTCGGCGCGTCTTACCAGCACCGACACCACGTCCCTTGCGTCATCCGAAACGGGGAAGACCCGCCCTCCTCTTTCAATTTTCAGGTCAAGCCCTTCATCGCGGAAGAACTGCATAATGTCCTCATTTGAGAACGTGTAAAAGGAAGAATATAAAAAACTCCCGTTGCCGGGAATGTTACGGATCAGTCCTTCAATGTCCGTATTGTTTGTAATGTTGCAGCGTCCCTTGCCCGAAATCCTCAGTTTCCTGCCCGGCCTGTCGTTCTTCTCGAGCACTGTGACATCAAGTCCTCGTTCTGCAGCTTTGCCTGCTGCCATGAGCCCCGCTGCACCGGCTCCTATGATAATAACTTTTCTGCTCAATAGTCCACCTTCCTGTCCGGTTCTTCCAGGTCGAATTTCTCGTATACCTGGTACTCGTCCCATATTTTTTCCAGCTTTTCAAATGTCTCATACAGGCTTTTCTTTTTCCTCATACCGATGGCAACTATCAGCGCATTGATGACACTCAGCGGCGCCACCAGCGAATCCGCAAACGAAGCCATGTCGCTCCTTGCGCAGATGCAATGATCGGCATTCCCCGCCACAGGGGATTCCGTGCTGTCCGTGATCGCGATCACGGTAGCGCCCTGTTTCTTGACGAATTCCATCGCCTTGGCCGTCCGTTTCGAGTATCTCGGGAAACTTATCCCGATGATGACGTCGCCCTTCGACGCCCTTATTATCTGCTCGAACATCTCGCTGATACTGTTCGTATGGACAAGTCTCACATTGTCCTGTATAAGATTGAGGTAGAAGCTCAGGAAATACGCGAGAGGTGCCGAACTCCTGACGCCAAGAATGTATACATGCCTGGCGTTCAGTATGCACTCTACTGTCGCGTTGAATGCTTCATAGTCTATTTCTTCCATCGTGATCTTGATTTTTTCCATGTCGGACTGCAGCACGCTCTTCAGGATGTTGTACTCGTCTATCCTGCTCGAGGATATCTCCATCCTCTGGATGGCCGTCAGCTTGTTCTTAACCATCTCCTGCAATACCTTCTGCATTTTGGGATAGCCCTCGTACCCCAGTTCCAGGGCGAACCTCACCACGGTCGATTCACTTACGCCCACGGCTTCACCAAGTTTCGCAGCGGTCATGTATGCCGCCTTGTCATAATGGTGCGTTATGTAATCGACAATAAGCTTCTGCCCCTTGCTCAGTTTCTTTATGCTGTTTATCCTGTTTATAAGGTCAAAGCTCTTATTATCCATACGGCCTCCGAAGAAACAATACACTTTTTTTGGAAATATGTCGTGACACTCTAATATTACATTCAGCATATGCAAAAATCAAGGCAACACATTTTTTCAGCCCTATCTGTCAATGATAGAATCTGTACGGATTTCTGACTCAGTTTTCGGAGGCAGCATGATACAGATAGACGATTCGGGAAGCGGAAGTTTCGTTGGCGGGACCTGCATAGGCGTATACAGGCCAGAAACCAATGAGTATTATTTCGACATTATACCTGTTGAACTGTATGACAGGGATAACTTCGCGAAAAAGAGGTACCTTGACGAGGTGGTGAATATCGTCGAAGATGCGTTCAGGGTCCTCAAACCTGCAAAAGGTGAAATTATCGAGATATGCAGGGGCTACATGTTCGATCGGCTGAAAACATGGCTGACCGAAAACGGATACCAGTGGTATTCCACACAGATCACGGGAAGGGTGCAGGAAATAGTTGAAAGATGCTTCGAACTTTATGCCGAAAGGCTCGGGCTTCCCGGCCATTACATAAAGTATACGAGATACCCCTTCCACTTCCACAAACTGCTAAGATGGGTCTATGCAGACTTTGACAGCAGGATCAGGCTCTGCAAGGTCGGATGGAAATGCTGGCAGAAGATAGCCGGACTTGAGCCTGACATATCGGATGCCTGCATGTGTGCTTCTTCGTTCATATGCATGAAATGCGGCAGGCATATTAAGCCTGGAAGCGAAATCAAGGTGATACGTTTCGTAAGCAACAGGGAGAATTATGTGTATTTGCATAAAGTGTGCCGGACACACCGGTCTACCGGCAACAACAAAGGGACGGTTCAAGGAACCGTCCCAGTGGCTGACTGACTGTCGTACATGGCGCGTGGTAAATCAGACCGGATGCACCCTGAACTCATAATCCACCATGGTGCCGTCGACCTTATACTTTGCTGCCTGGCGCTGCTTGAAGAAGTTCTCGGCTACCTGCGGGAACAGGGCATAACTGAGTACGTCTTCATCCTGTTCGATGTACTGACTGATCTGTTGTCTGATCTTATCCAGTTCGGGTTCGATCAGGTCAGCAGGCCTGCATGTGATCTGTTCCTCGTCTCCGAGTATCTTCTTCTTTATGTGCTCCGGTATAGGAGCAGGTGTCTTTCCATACTCTCCCTTTACCAGTGCCCTGGATTCCTTCGGCACCATCTTGTACCTTTCCCCTGTGATGACGTTCATAACAGCCTGGGTACCTACTATCTGGCTGGTAGGCGTGACCAGCGGCGGATATCCGAAATCTTCCCTCACTCTCGGCACTTCCTTGAGGACTTCTTCGAAGAGGTCCGCTTTCCCGGCCTGTTTAAGCTGTGAAACAAGGTTCGACAGCATTCCGCCGGGCACCTGGTACTTCAGCGTATTGACATCGACGCCCATGACTTTTATGTCAAGCAGTCCTGACTTGATGTATTTTTCCTTGATAGGCCTGAAATAGTCGGCGATTTCGCTGAGTTTGCCAAGATCGAGTCCGGTGTCGTATTCGGTGCCGCTGAGCGTTGCGACCAGGGGCTCTGTGGGCGGCTGAGACGTACCCAGTGCAAACGGGGAAATAGCGCAGTCGACTACGTCGACACCTGCTTCGATCGCCTTGAGGTATGTCATCGAGGCAACGCCGCTGTTGTAATGCGTATGGAGCTGTATCGGTATCTTTACATTCTCCTTCAGCGCTTTTACAAGGTCATATGCTGCATATGGAACGAGCAGACCGGCCATGTCCTTGATGCATATACTGTCGGCGCCCATTTCTTCCAGCATGCGCGCGTCCTTCACAAACATTTCGAGGTTATGGACGGGGCTTATGGTATAGCTTATTGCGGCCTGCGCATGCCCGCCTTCTTTCTTGCACGCCTTGATGGCAGTTTCCAGGTTCCTTGCATCGTTCAGTGCATCGAAGATCCTTATGATATCGATGCCGTTTGCTATGGATTTCTGTACAAAATATTCAACGACATCATCCGCGTAATGCTTGTATCCAAGAAGGTTCTGACCTCTCAGCAGCATCTGCAGCTTTGTCTTTTTCGCTTTTGCCCTGATCTTCCTGAGCCTTTCCCACGGATCTTCGTTCAGGAAGCGAAGACATGAGTCAAATGTAGCTCCTCCCCAGCATTCCAGCGAATGATATCCTATATCGTCCAGCTTCTCCACTATCGGCAGGATGTCATCGATAGTCATCCTGGTGGCTATCAGGGACTGATGCGCATCTCGTAGTACGGTTTCTGTTATTTTTACCTTTGCCATTTTTAAGCCCTCCTTAATATTATTATTCTATTGAAACAAGAAGATCGCCGGCATTGACCGATGTTCCGCTGGTTACGTTTATTGAAACAACGGTGCCGTCCGCGGGAGCAACTATCTCGTTTTCCATCTTCATTGCTTCGAGTATCAGCAATACCTGGCCTCTTTTTACCTTATCACCGACAGATGCGACTATGTTGAGAATAGTCCCCGGCATTGGCGCAGTCACCTTGACCGATCCGGCTGCCCCGGAAGGTGCAGTCTTGGCTGCCGGAGCCGGAGCCTGAGCTGGAGCCGGGGCAGGAGCGGGAGCAGGCGCTGCCGCAGGCTGTGCTGGTGCCGCTGTCGTTGTGTAGGCCACAGCTGAGCTTCCCTTTACTTCTTCAACTTCAACTTCATACTGGTTACCGTTCACCTTTATCAAAAATTTCTTCATAGTTCCTTCCTCCCTGATCGATTTTGATGTATTTTCAGCTTATGCATTCAGGTCGCGGCTGAGGCGTTCGAGTCTCCCGGCGGCATTCCAGACCGGCGATGACTGCGGGATCTGCCTCATGGATCTTACGACCAGCCTGTAGTCCGGCCTGGTCTCCATCGCTGCTACTGCAGCAGTTATAACGGCTATAATTTCTTCATCGATATTAACGTTTTTGCCATCGGACATGTCTGCACCTCCGTATCACAGCGGTATATTGCCATGCTTCTTCGCCGGTCTGTTTTCCCTCTTTCCGGCCAGCATCTCCAGAGCGTTTATGAGCCTCGGCCTCGTCGTCGCAGGATCTATGACATCGTCCACGTATCCCCTTGCCGCAGCTATATAAGGATTGGAGAACTTGTTCCTGTATTCCTCGATTTTCTGATCACGGCAGGCGACCGGATCTTCAGCCGCTGCTATCTCTTTTCTGAATATTATGTTCGCGGCTCCCTCCGGACCCATGACCGCTATCTCCGCACTCGGCCATGCAAATACGACATCTGCTCCAAGATGCTTGCTGTTCATTGCTATATAAGCTCCGCCGTACGCTTTTCTGACAATAACGTTGATTTTCGGTACTGTTGCTTCTGAAAACGCATACAGCAGTTTTGCGCCGTGCCTTATGATCCCGCTGTATTCCTGCCCGGTCCCGGGAAGATATCCTGCGGTATCGGTGAATGTAACCAGCGGGATATTGAAGGCGTCACAGAAACGTATAAATCTTGCTGCCTTATCCGATGAGTCCACGTCAAGGGCGCCCGCCAGAACATTCGGCTGGTTTGCCACGATTCCGACCGTTTTCCCGTTGAGCCTTCCGAAGCCAACAATAATATTCCTGGCGAAATGCTTGTGGACTTCCATGAAATCGCCGTTGTCAAGTACCTTTGTGACTATCTCCTTCATATCGTAAGGCTTGTTGGAACTGTCGGGTACTATCTCAGAAAGGCTGTCGTCCAGCCTGTTGGGATCATCACTAACGGGCAGTATCTCCGGATCGGTCAGATTGTTGTCCGGAAGGAAGCTTAGAAGCCTTCTTATTTCTTTAATGCATTCTTCCTCGTTTGCATATCTGAAATGTGCGACACCGCTCTTCGAATTATGCACCTCCGAACCTCCCAGTGTCTCGAAGGTCACATCCTCGCCGGTAACTGACTTGATCACCTGCGGGCCTGTGATGAACATGTAGCTCGTCTTGTCCACCATGAAAACGAAATCCGTTATTGCCGGTGAATAGACTGCGCCTCCTGCACATGGCCCCATTATGACCGATATCTGCGGTATAACGCCTGACGCAAGCGTGTTCCTGAAAAATATCTCACCATAACCGCTCAGTGCGTCTATCCCTTCCTCTATCCTCGCTCCGCCTGAGTCGTTTATGCTGATGAAGGGAGCCCCGACTTTCATGGCCATGTCCATCACCTTTGTAATCTTGCGGGCATGAGCCTCACCGAGCGACCCTCCGATTACGGTAAAATCCTGGGATGCCACGAACACAGGCCTTCCTTCTATCGTTCCATAACCTGTCACCACTCCGTCCCCGGGTATCTTCTTTTTCTGCATATCAAAATCGATGGCCCGCGTTTCGACGAAAGCGTCCACTTCAACGAAAGAGTTCTCGTCAAGCAACTTTTCAAGTCGTTCGCGCGCCGTCAGCTTGCCGGACTCATGCTGCTTTTCGATCCTTTCGGCCCCGCCGCCCTGTTCGAGCGCCTGCCTGCGGATCCTGAGCTCATTTATTTTTTCAACAGTACCCATTTGGCTTCCACCTCGTCACACATATTTCTGCAGTGAATTTTATAATTTGGTGTTATTACCTGGTGCTAATATACTTGGATTATATAATATTTTCCATTCTCTTTCAACCAGTAATATCTGTCTTCCGGCAAGCCGGCAAATAAAAAAAACCTCATCACTGTCAGCATCGACTGAACAAGCCAAAGGTCCTCCTGTCACTTATGAACATAAAATCAAGCGGTTTTACCGCCGGGCAATGACCACTCAATTTATATCCTGTTACCTCCAATCATAATCAAGTGTACCATCGCAAAAACATAACGTCAATAAATTCAAAGAAATTTTGTTAAAAAATAATCATTGTTTTTCCTTTTTATACCCTCTTTTTCCATGGCCAAAACTCACGTATTCTGATCTGAGCATTTCAATCTCGGCTTCGCTGAGATGCCTCCACTTACCCACCTCAAGACCCCTGTCCGTTATTCCGCCTATTGAGGTCCTTTTCAGCCGCAGCACGGGATGCCCGACAGCCTCGAACATCCTCCTGACCTGCCTGTTTTTGCCTTCATGTATCGCTATCTCGACAACAGACCGGCCGGCTGACTCACCAATGATCTTCACACGCGCAGGAGAAGTAACATGATCACCTATGTCGAGGCCGTTTTCAAGCCTTTTGACATCATCCGCACTCAGCCTTCCCTGCACTTCGGCCACGTACACTTTTTCCACTTCATTCCTTGGATGCATGAGCATGTTGGCAAATTCGCCGTCATTCGTGAGAATGATCAGACCTGACGTATCGTAATCGAGTCTCCCCACCGGGTATATCCTTTCCTTTATGCCGCTGACGAGATCGATGACGGTTTTCCTTGAAAACTGGTCCTTTACGGATGAAATATAGCCTGTTGGCTTGTTCAGCAGGATATAGACCTTCTTTTGACCTGATCTTATTACTTTTCCGTCAACCTTTATTTCCTCCGAACCCGCGACTTTCGTCCCGGGCTCGGTCACCGTTTTTCCATTGACCTGCACTCTTCCCTGCAGGATTAGTTCTTCACATTTCCGCCTGGATGATACTCCGGCGTCAGCCAGAAATTTTTGAAGCCTGATCACAGCCCGTTCCCTTCCATAAGTGTTGCTGATTTTATACCCATAAAATCATAGCACATACCCGCATTTGCAGAAAAGACATACTACAGGTTCCGGACTTGTGACCAGGCTCATTTGAATTCGGTACGATGTCTTTTATTCGGTATCTTCTTCCTTTTCCTTTCTCACGGCGATCTTCTTTTTGCAGATGTTCTCCAGCCTGCATAGAAATTCGGGCACAAGATCCAGTATCTTGTCGATGGTCGAATTGATATTGACAGGAAGGAGCTTGATATGGCCATTCCCCACGACCATGAACGCTACCGGGTTGATGCTCACGCCTGCCCCGCTGCCTCCGGCAAAGGGGAATTTCCCGCCGCCGCTATCCTCATTTTCATCCTGGCTGTCTCTATCTGTTTCCTCACCTGCACCATAACCGTACTCTCCACCGCCGGCCGCAAATCCGAACGTGACCCTGGATATGGGGATGATAACCGTACCGTCGGGTGTTTGAACCGCATCGCCCACTATGGTGTTCACGTCCACCATTTCCCTGATACTTTGCATGGCAGTTTTCATCAATGCTTCTATAGGATGTTCAGACACTTGCTTCACCACCTGTCGCTTTTTTGGACTTCTTTTTGATCCTGAGTTTCATGCAGTATATTTTTATCAGCACAACTATAATATGGACCAACCGGACATGAAATATGCAGCGTGCTTGAACTTCAAAGACCTTTTCATTGAAGCACGGGATTATCTTTATCCTTTGGCTCCTGATTTTCAGATGGCGTGATAAATGTGAGGTTATTATACCTGCTGCACTCCAGAGTACGCCGCAGATCAGGCCGGTCTGCGCCGCGTCGCCGGTGCCCTGCTTGATTTTCGCCTCTATCTCGACATGTATGTCATGCCTGTTGAGGTATTTTCTGATATCCTCCAGGAGACTGCCATGATCCTTCAGGTATTGTCTTGCGTTGAGTATTTTTTTGATTATGTCTTCCGGCCCGATCTTCCCGTTTGACTTGGAACCGCCCTGGATTTTGCGGCTCTGGCCTTTGACCTGCTTGAACTTCGTCTTCCCGTCTTCCTTTTTGGCCAGCGGCACTTTAAATTCATACCTTATCAATCCGTTCCCGGTATAAAAGCAAAAAATCACCCATTCATCCTGCTCGTCCCTGGTATATTCAACGGCAGCCTTAATTTTTACGACAAACAGCACGATATATAACGCCAGTATAAAAAAAACAGCTATGTAAAGCATTTTTGGTCCCTCTTGACAAGGTAATGCTTCACAAGCTATTTTTTCCAGCTGAATGCTTTTTCATCCTATATTATATGTTTTATCAGTGCACTTTCAGATTAAATTTTCATCTTTATGTGCCTTCACGACGTTGCGTTTTATGCGTCATCATGATCCGGAGCCTTCCTGCTGAATGCCTGCTCCGGGAGCGTCCTGAGATATTTCAGGCTGATTCTCAGCCACCAGCCTGTCAAGTTCCAGCATCGGGAGATCCTTGATGGACCTGAAACCAAAGCATCTGAGGAATTCCTCGGTGGTCTCATACAGTACGGGCCTTCCCGGGGA
>JAKOPX010000288.1 GCA_029778665.1 Bacillota bacterium
AATGGACCAACCAGTGCCTTCGATCGTACTGAAGCCCATATACCACTTTTCACCATCGTAGGCGTATTCTCCCGCGCCCTTTTCCCCGGCGATCATTTTTTTCTCAAGCTCTACGAGCCTGCTGAGCTCAGGTCTGTTCTCAGCGATATTGTTGGCACGCCGGTATACGAGTTCCCGGTCCTTATGGGCTATTATGTCTCCCTTTTTGTTAAGTATGAAAGTGTAACCCCTGTCACTGAGCTTTATATTATCAGCGATCCTGCTGATCACGTCCGCGTCGTAGGTCGCATACAGCACGCCGGTAACTTCGCCGGATTCGTAGATAGGTGCAGCAAACACGATGACGATGGTCCCGTCCGCCCGGCTTACGATCGGGTCGGACACGTTCGGCTTCCCCTTCAGTGCATTCCGGAAATATTCCCTGTCACTTACGTTGAGCGTGATATTGTCGGTGGAAACGGCATTCCCTTCCAGGTCTGCTATGCTGAGCCTCCTGTAACTGTCGAGCTTCAGCTGTGCCCGCAGTTCTTCGAGGCGCTGCTCGACAGGCAGGCTGCTGTCTCTTATGATGCTGTTTTCAGTCATGGACCTTACATCGGAAAGACGGCCGTTGATAAATTCGCTTATCGTCGCCGCTCCCTGCTCGGAAAATCTCACCAGGGAATTTTCCGCTTCCCTGATCAATATCCTTGTAACAGCGTAATACAGTATAAAACCTGCGATCAATGCTATTGCCGCAAGCTGCAATGTTTTTGCGAAAAGTTGATATCTCTTGCCGGATTTCAGAATATCACCCCTGGAAAACGATCATTATATCTGAACATTAGGGATTCCCGTCCAACCAGGTCAAAAACAACATAGAAGCAATTTGCTCCGGCATGTGAACAAATTGCTCCTATGCAAAGAAGCCTTGTTGCTGTCCACAACCGGCTCAGCCCCTGAGCTCTTTCATACATGCAGAGCATATGTTCTTGCCCTTGTAATTGATCACGTCTTTGGCATCACCGCAGAAAATGCAGGCAGGCTCGTATTTTTTGAGTATTATGTTCTGCCCATCTATGAAAATCTCAAGCGCATCTTTCTCAGCTATATCTAA
>JAKOPX010000289.1 GCA_029778665.1 Bacillota bacterium
AGTCACCGAACTGATGAAAGCCGGATTCGAAACACTGGTTGAGGCCGGTTACCAGCCGGAGATCGCATATTTCGAGTGCATCCATGAAATGAAGCTGATCGTTGACCTCATCAACCAGGGCGGATTCTCGTATATGAGGTATTCCATCAGCGACACTGCCGAATACGGTGACTATGTGACCGGCAAGAGGATCATAACCGAAGAGACCAGGAAGGAAATGAAGAAGGTCCTCAATGAGATACAGAGCGGTGAGTTCGCATCCAAATGGATCACCGAGAACAAGGCCGGTGGAAGGGCGCAGTTCCTCGCCACCAGGGCGCGGGAATCCGAGCACCAGCTTGAGAAGGTCGGCCGGGAGCTCAGGAAGATGATGAGCTGGCTGAAGAAATAAGCCGGCCGGATGCGGACCGTGAGATTTCCGATCCGCAGAGGGAAAAAGTTCATGGGTATGAACGCCGGATACTTATGATATGAGATATGAGTTATCAGATCCAGATTCTGAACTGCTTTTTTGATATGAGATAAGGATATGAGATTAGTATGGTATCGGGGAGGTAATCACATGTCGGCAAGGATCAAAATATTCGACACAACGCTGAGAGACGGTGAGCAGACTCCGGGAGTAAGCCTGAATATACAGGAGAAGGTCGAGATCGCACGACAGCTTGCCAGGCTCGGTGTCGACATAATAGAAGCAGGCTTTGCCATTTCGTCGCCGGGCGATTTCATGGCGGTAAAGACGGTTGCGGAAAATGTGAAAGGCCCGGTCATAGCGAGCCTCAGCAGGGCCGTAGAAAAGGACATCGACAGGGCATGGGAGGCACTGCAGAATGCGGAGAACCCGCGTATACACACGTTTATAGCCACGTCGGACATCCATATGAAATACAAGCTGAAAATGACTGAGGAGCAGGTACTCGAACGTGCGGTCGCGATGGTCAAATATGCTAAAAAATACTGCAGTGACGTGGAGTTTTCGGCGGAAGACGCAAGCCGTACCAGGACCGAATTCCTGTACAGGGTGCTCGAGGAAGTCATCAAGGCCGGGGCGACTGTCGTCAACATACCGGACACGGTCGGGTATGCCATGCCGGAAGAGTTCGGCAGGCTGATAAAAGGTATAAAGGAGAACGTTAGAGGAATCGAAAAAGTAGATATAAGCGTCCACTGCCACAATGACCTCGGCCTGGCGGTGGCGAATTCCCTTGCGGCGATAATGAACGGCGCGACACAGGTGGAGTGCACCATCAACGGCATGGGCGAGCGCGCGGGCAATGCCTCGATGGAAGAGATAATCATGGGGATCCAGACCAGGAAGGATTTCTATGGCGAACTGCAGCACAATATTGATACGAGGCAGATATACAGGACCAGCAAGCTGGTGAGCAAACTGACAGGCGTGAACCTGCAGCCCCACAAGGCCATAGTAGGCAAGAATGCATTTGCACATGAATCAGGGATCCACCAGCACGGCGTGCTCGCTGAGAGATCCACTTACGAGATAATGACTCCCGAATCCATTGGGCTGTCCACAAACAGGATAGTCCTGGGGAAACTCTCGGGAAGACATGCGTTTGAAGAGAGACTGAAGGAGATGGGTTACAACCTGTCGCCTGAAGAGATAACGAAGGCATTCGAGAAGTTCAAGGAACTTGCTGACAAGAAGAAAAACGTCACAGACAGGGACATAGAAGCACTGATAGGCGAAAAGGTGTCGGAGGTCGAAGAAGTCTACAGGCTCGACAGCTTCCAGATCAACAGCGGTAACAGGGTCATAGCCACTGCTACCGTGAGCATGTTCAAAAATGAAGAACTCCTGACGGAAGCAGCAACGGGCGACGGACCTATAAACGCAGCATTCAAGGCAATCGAAAGGACCGTCGGGTTCGAGGTGCACCTGGAGGATTTCAGCCTCAAAGGCGTTACTGAAGGTGCTGATGCCCTTGGCGAGGCTACTGTCAGGGTTAAGAAAGATGACAGGATATATGTCGGACGCGGCGTGAGCACTGACGTTATCGAAGCCAGCATCAAGGCATATATCAACGCGATCAACAGGATAATACATGACCATGGCAAGGAAACCTCCGGCGGAAGGGAGACAATATGAAGAAGATAATCGTTCTGGATTCCACATTGAGAGACGGCGCGCAGGCTCTGGGCATCTCGTTCACCGTGGAAGACAAACTGAAAATAGTCAGGCAGCTTGACAAGCTCGGTGTTGCATATATCGAAGCAGGAAACCCGGGATCAAACCCCAAGGACCTTGAATTCTTCGAACGGGCTTCGAGGCTGAAGCTCAACAACTCAAAGCTTATAGCGTTCGGCAGTACGAGAAGGGTCGGCATTCCCGTGGAAGAGGATGCGAATGTAAGATCGCTGCTGAGAGCCGGCACCGATGCGGTGGTCATATTCGGGAAATCCTGGGACTTCCAGGTGACCGAGATCCTCAAGACCACCTTTGAGGAAAACCTGAGGATGATATCGGACACCGTCAGCTATTTCAAGAAGCTCGGCAAGGAAGTCGTATATGATGCGGAGCACTTTTTCGACGGGTATTTCGCTGATCCCGAATATGCGATGGAGACACTGAAAGCTGCTGCTGACGCGGGTGCGGACTGCCTGTGCCTGTGCGATACCAAGGGTGGATGCCTGCCGATGGATGTTTATGAGATAACGAAGAAGGTCGTCGAACAGTTCGAAGTACCGATAGGCATCCATACGCACAACGACATGGGCATGGCAGTGGCCAGCACCATAATGGCAGTGCAGGCGGGAGCGACTCAGATACAGGGAACGATAAACGGGTTTGGTGAAAGATGCGGCAATGCAAACCTGTGCTCCATAATCCCGACGCTGCAGCTTAAGATGGGGTATGAATGCATCCCTAAGAAAAGTATGCAGGAAATCACATCGGTTGCGAGGACTGTCAGTGAGATAGCCAATGTGATACATGACGAGCGGGCTCCGTATGTGGGCAAATCCGCGTTTGCGCACAAGGCCGGCATGCATGCCGATGCTGTCGTGAAAAACACTTATGCATATGAACTCGTGGATCCGGCGGAAGTAGGGAACGAGAGGACGTTCCTCATGTCTGAGGTGGCAGGAAGGAGCGCTGTGCTCAGCCTGATCCAGAAAGTCGATCCCGCTATCACGAAGGATTCCCCCGAGACACGGCAGATACTTGACAAGCTCAAGGAAATGGAGCACCAGGGATACCAGTATGAAGGCGCTGAAAGTTCGTTTGAACTCATAATCCGGAAGATGCTCGGGAAATACAAGCCTTTCTTCGAACTGAAGGATTTCAAGGTAATAGTGAGCGAACCTGCGAAACGCGGAGAGTGTAATTCTTCAGCAATGATAAAGGTAAAGGTCGGAGACCAGGAGGAGATAACGGCAGCGGAAGGGATAGGTCCTGTCAACGCTCTCGACAACGCTGTCAGGAAAGCCCTGTCCCGGTTCTACCCTGTCATAAACAGGATGAAACTGACGGATTACAAGGTCAGGGTGCTCGATTCCGAATCGGCTACCGCCGCAAAGGTAAGAGTCCTGATCGAATCCACCGACGGCAACGAGGTATGGACTACCATAGGAGTATCCACGGACATAATAGAAGCAAGCTGGAAGGCTCTTGCCGACTCGATAGAATACAGGCTCGGCAACGGGCAGTCTGAGGAATAAACGGACCCGGCCTGACAACAAGAAGCAGGCCGGGCCGGTGCATTTATGAAAGGCGGCGGCAATGACACTCAGGGGAAAAATAATCATTGACGGGAAAATCGTCAGAGAAGGCACGTCATACGACGATGACAGTTCTCATAGCTTCAGGGACAAGCTGGAGAACTGTCTTGTCGGTTTATGCGCCGATCTTGAGATACCTGTCCCGTTGTGGCTTAAAAAGAATACACGTGAACTGGCTGTTTTCAGGAAAACGTTCTTCACTTCAGAGCAGTTTATAGAAAAAGTGTGGTTCGACAAGTTCGAGATAGTGCTGTCCGGCGGTGATTAAGCGCCGGCTGGGCAGCGCCCGTATAAGCCTGGAATTCCGCAACCAGCATGGTCCGGC
>JAKOPX010000042.1 GCA_029778665.1 Bacillota bacterium
ACTTCGGCCATTCCCAGGATCCCCATGCACTTATAGTTCTCAACGGGTTTCTGCGTTATATGTTTCAGATACCGCAGCAGCTTTATCCCCAGCCCGCTTTTTCTGTATTCGGGCAAAACGGCTATGAAATCGACATTGATGAATACTTTGCTATAGTAATATATGTAACTTACCTGCATAAATCCCGCCAGCACATTGCCGTCAGCCCTTTTTACCAGATCTTCAAGCTTCGGTTTCCTCATGTCAATAAGCGGCGGGTCCTCTTCATATAGCGGATACTTCTCTCTCAGTCTGTTGATCTCGTCTTCGTTCATGGGCTCGGCAATATCATATCTTGCATTTTTCAGACAGGACAAAGGTGAGGATCGCATTTATCGTTCCGGGGCTTACCGGCTTACGCAGGATCCGCAGCGGCTTTACGGGCATCAGCCCGTATGTGTTTTCCATTGCGGTAATAAAAACGATGCTGCAGGCAGGCCTGGACCTGGTTTGTTCCAGCTGCCGGATCTTTTGTGCCGTTTCCAGGCCGGTCAGTTCTTTCATGTAATAGTCGAGAAATACCAGGTCGAAGCTGATATCTCCTTTGCCCAGCAGTTCGATGAGCTCTTCGCCGCTGCCGAATTCCCATATGCTGAACGTCTGATCGTTTTCCTCGCCGTATTGCCGGATGATCATTTTGATGATCTCGCGATTGATGGGGAAATCATCGCAGATACCTATGTTTAACATCCCACTCACCTTTTACGGAGATTATAACTATAAGTGTACTTATTTATTTTAACCTGCATAAATTCTTATTACAAGTGTATATTTACCTTTATGATTGGTTAAGTTGGCAGACATTAAATGATACATTTGAATCAGGGTGGTAACGGATGGGTATAGACTACAAAGCGCTCGGTAAAAGGATCGCAAAACGCCGGAAAGTGCTCAACCTGACGCAGGAAGACGTGGCGGAAGCCACCGGCCTGAGCAATAATTTTATTTCGAATATAGAAAACAGCTACTCGATCCCCAGCATCGATTC
>JAKOPX010000290.1 GCA_029778665.1 Bacillota bacterium
CTATCCATCTTGCATGCCTGTATGGAAGGTGGCTGACTCTTGGTTCAACGCCGTATTCATGCCTGAGCCTGTGCTCGAGCACCTCGATCTGCAGTACGCCGACAGCTCCCACTATTACCGACTCCATTCCGGAATCCGGCTGCCTGAACACCTGTATCGCGCCTTCTTCCGAAAGCTCGTTGATACCTTTGACGAACTGCTTCCTTTTCATGGAATCAGCCGGAGAGACCCTGGCAAAGTGCTCTGCGGGGAATACAGGGATGCCTTCATACCTGAATCGGCTGCTCCCTTCGCACAGGGTATCGCCGATCCTGAATATGCCCGGATCGAACACGCCTATTATATCTCCGGGATATGCCTCTTCCACTATTGCGCGCTCCTGTGCCATGAACTGCTGCGGCTGCGCAAGCCTTACCTCCTTGCCTGCCTGTACATGCCAGACCGACATGCCTTTCGTGAACCTGCCGGAACAGATGCGTATGAAAGCAAGCCTGTCCCTGTGCGTAGGATTCATGTTTGCCTGTATCTTGAAGACGAACCCTGAGAAGTTTTCAGACAGGGGGTCGATCTCGCCTGCATCAGACTTCCTCGGACCGGGGCACGGAGCCATTTTCAGGAATTCTTCTAAAAACGGCTGTACTCCGAAGTTGGTCATGGCGCTTCCGAAGAACATGGGGGTCAGTTCTCCGCTGAGGACTTTTTCCATGGAGAACTCATCTCCGGCCACGTCCAGCAGTTCTATTTCCTCGCGCAGCCTGTTGTGGTAATAGCTTCCGAGAAGATCGGCAAAAACCGGATCGTCTGCAGAACCTTTTACGGAGCTCACGATGGTACTGCCGTGCTTTCCTCCTTCGAAGAGTTCGATCTGCTTGAGTTTTCTGTTGTATACGCCCTTGAAGTCGCCGTCGGTACCTATGGGCCAGTTCATAGGATATGAGCGGATACCGAGCACGTTTTCTATCTCTTCCATCAGTAAAAACGGATCCTTGCTGGCCCGGTCCATTTTATTGACGAATGTAAATATCGGGATGCCCCTCATTTTGCAGACATGGAACAGCTTTATCGTCTGCGCTTCCACTCCTTTCGCGCCGTCGATGAGCATGACGGCGCTGTCTGCCGCCATGAGCGTCCTGTAGGTATCTTCGCTGAAATCCTGGTGGCCCGGAGTGTCGAGTATGTTTATGAAATATCCGTCATATTCGAACTGCATGACACTGGTGGTAACAGAGATACCCCTCTGCTTTTCGATCTCCATCCAGTCCGAAACGGCATAGTTCCTTGATTTTCTGGCCTTTACGGCGCCTGCGAGCCTGATGGCCCCGCCGTACAGCAGGAGCTTTTCAGTTATCGTCGTTTTTCCTGCGTCAGGATGCGATATGATTGCAAAAGTCCTTCTTCGTTCCGTTTCAGTCCTTATTTTTTCGATCCTGTCCAAGTCAGTTCTTTCACCCATTTTCACGATCATTCCCCGATAAAATTTTTCATTTCATATTAACGCATTACGAACATTCCTGTCAAACACCTGATAAATATACTATAATAGAATTGAAGCATTATCCGTAAAAGTGAGGAGAAAGCAAATGGCATATACAAAAGAACAGATAAAAGTGACGCTGGATTCAAAAGAAACGGCGACAGTCCTGAAAGGCACGTCACTGCTCGAACTGGCACGTGAGTTCGAGCACCTCCGCCGTGAGACGATAATTGCGGCGAGGGTCGACAATGATATAAAGGAGCTGACATACAGGCTGGATTATGACTGCAATGTGAGCTTCATAGACCTGACCGAGGAAGACGGGATGAGGATATACAGGAGGAGCCTGTATTTCATATTCATGAAAGCGGCCAACGACCTGTTCCCGGACAGGAGAGTCATCATAAGCCATGCCGTGGGCGGCGGCCTGTACTGTGAACTGAGAGGGGACAGGGAGCTCGAGCCCCGGGAAGTGGAACTCCTGGAGAAACGCATGCACGAGATCGCTGATCAGGCTCTGCCCTTTGAAAAGAGGGAAATCCCTGTCCAGGAAGCTGAGGCATTGTTCGAATCCACAGGAAGGATGGACAGGTACCGTGCAATTGAACACAGGAACAAACAGCTCGTGACGATCTACAACTGCGATGGCATGGATGATTACTTCTACGGGTATATGGCTCCTGATACCGGATATATAAAGGTCTTCGGACTCAAATACTACCATGGCGGGATAGTTATACGCTTCCCCGACAAGTCTTCGCCGCGGACGCTCCCTGAATTCATTGAGCAGGAAAAACTGTTCAACATATATCTTGAGTTCAAGAGATGGGGCCGAATACTTGAAATCGAGAACGTAGGCCAGCTGAACGCTCTTGTGAAAGAAGGCAGGGCAGCAGAAGTAATCAGGATAGCGGAGGCGCTGCACGAAAAGAAAATTGCGAGCATAGCGGACATGATCGCAGAAAGCGGGCACAAAAAACGGATCATCCTCGTATCCGGACCGTCTTCGTCGGGAAAGACCACGTTCGCCCAGCGCCTTTCAATACAGCTCAGGGTCAACGGTCTCAAGCCTGTGACCATATCCCTCGATGATTACTTTGTCGACCGTGAGAATACCCCCAGGGACGAAAAAGGCGATTATGATTATGAAGCGCTGGAAGCCATAGACGTGAAACTGTTCAACAGGCAGCTCAATGACCTTCTCCGGGGAAAAGAGGTGGAACTGCCGATATTCAACTTCAACACTGGCATGAGGGAACCGTTCGGCAGAAAGCTGCAGATAGACGAAGATCATGTGCTCATAATAGAGGGCATACACGGCCTGAATGACAGGCTCACATCGGAGATACCGCATGAAAGCAAGTTCAAGATCTATGTGAGTGCGCTTACGTCGATGAATATCGACGACCATAACAGGATACCCACGACGGACAACCGGATCATCAGGCGGATAGTGAGGGACCATCAGTTCAGGGCGAGCAGCGCGGTGAGTACTATAAAAAGGTGGCCGTCCGTAAGGCGCGGCGAAGAGAGGAATATCTTCCCGTTCCAGGAGAGTGCCGACGTGATGTTCAATTCGGCGCTGATGTATGAACTCGGCGTGCTGAAGACGTTTGCCGAGCCGCTGCTGATGGAGATAGACAACAGCAGTGCCGAATACTCAGAAGCAAGGCGGCTCATAGAATTCCTGAGTTATTTCCTGCCTATAGATGCAAAGGATGTTCCCGCCAATTCCATCATCAGGGAGTTCATCGGCGGAAGCTGCTTCTATTGAGCCCCTGGGCAAAGTGCGATTACAAAAGCTCCATGAGGATACCGCCGAAGCGGCCTCATGGAGCCCGGTGAATGGTCAGAAACGCTTATCAGTTACTGTCAGCTGTTGTCCTTTTTATAGTAATGGAAAGTATCACAGTCGGTTTGCTCGGATGACCTGGAGCCCCTCGGACCGACATGTATCTGTGATGCACTGCAGCGGTCGCCCTGCATGTAGTAATAGCAGGTGTCCACGGAACAGATTATGCCTTCATTGGGACGATCCATTTTTTGTGCTTTCATGGTCAAGCCTCCTTATGATTTGACTTCAGGATTATTATTTAGCGATATGAATCATTTTATTATTCCCATCAGGTTTTATTTTTTTCTATTCGTTCTGATCCGCATGGCTTCGTTTTATCCAAAAATTTTATTTATATTGACTTATTTAATTGATTTGCTGTTTTTTAAATAGTATACTTAATAATGTAATATTAAAAAGATATCGGGAGGGGAGATTATGGCTTATCTGTTAGGTATTGACATTGGAACATCGGGCACCAAAACAGTCTTATTCGATGAATACGGCAAGACCATTGCAAGCTCGCTCAACGAATATCCGCTTTACCAGCCTCAGATAGGATGGGCTGAACAGGATCCTGAGGACTGGTGGAAAGCCACTTGCGACGGCATACGTGCAGTACTGGCCAAAAGCGGAGTGAAACCTGAAGATATCAGCGGCATCGGGCTGTCGGGCCAGATGCACGGCCTGGTCGTGCTGGATGCGGACAACAGGGTACTGAGACGATCCATACTTTGGTGCGACCAGAGGACCACTGCTGAATGTGAACAGATAACATCGATCATCGGCGCGGAAAGGCTGATAGAGATAACGGCAAACCCTGCGCTTGTAGGATTTACCGCGTCCAAGATCATGTGGGTGAAAAACAACGAGCCTGATGTTTTCGAAAAGATCAGAAAGATCCTTCTCCCGAAGGACTACGTCAGGTTCAGGCTGACGGGCGAATTTGCCACTGAGGTTTCCGATGCCAGCGGCATGCAGCTGATGGACATTCCCAACAGATGCTGGAGCGATGAAGTGCTTTCAAAGCTTGGAATAGAAAAGCAGTGGCTGGCTGATCTGTATGAATCCCAGGAGGTCAGCGGGTATGTCAGCAAAGAAGCTGCCGAGGCGACAGGACTGAAAGCCGGGACTCCGGTGGTCGGCGGCGGCGGAGACCAGGCAGCAGGCGCTGTCGGAAACGGCATCGTCAAACCAGGGGTCGTATCTTCGACAATAGGCACTTCAGGCGTCGTATTCGCATATCTTGACAAGATCAGGATAGATCCTCAGGGACGTCTCCAGACGTTCTGCCATGCTGTCCCGAACACCTGGCACGTCATGGGTGTCACACAGGCAGCCGGATTCTCCCTGAAATGGTTCAGGGACAATCTGTGCAGGGATGAAATGAATGTTGCCGACCTGATGGACACTGACCCCTATGTACTGATGGACAAGGAAGCTGAAAAAGTGAAGCCGGGAAGCAACGGGCTGATATATCTGCCGTACCTTATCGGCGAAAGGACGCCTCACCTGGATTCTGACGCGAGGGGCGTATTCTTCGGACTCTCAACCGTACATAGAAAGAGCGACATGATCAGGTCTGTCATGGAAGGCGTTGTTTTCAGCCTTAAGGACTGCCTTAGCATTATCTCGGACCTCGGAGTGGAAATCAGCGAGGTGCGTGCTTCTGGCGGAGGCGGAAAGAGCAAGCTGTGGAAACAGATGCAGGCTGATGTTTTCGGTCTTCCCATAACAACCACCAATTCCAGTGAAGGTCCTGCTCTGGGCGTTGCTTTGCTCGCAGGAGTGGGCACCGGTGTCTACAAGGATGTGGCTGAGGCATGCGACGTGGCGATCGAGCCGGTCGAAGTCCAGCAGCCGGTTCCGGCGAACACTGAAGTTTATTCGAAATTCTACAGCCTGTATTGCCAGCTTTACAAATCACTGAAGAACGACTTCAAGGATCTGGCGCAGATAATGAAAAGCATATGAGGTTAGCGAATGACAAAAGGAAGGACCGGAAACAGCAAATTTCTCAAAGCTTATAACGAAACCGGGATACTGGACCTGATCCGCACGAAACAGGCTGTTTCGAGAGCGGAACTTTCCAAGGAAACAGGATTGTCGCCTACCGCCATAGGAGCCATCGTATCGTCCCTGATGGAAAAGGAATATATCCATGAGATCGGGACAGGCGAGTCGAGCGGCGGAAGGAAGCCCGTACTCCTGGAACTGAAGCCTGACTCCTGGTATTCGGTAGGACTGGATATAGAGGTCGACACGGTACAGTTCGTACTGATGGACATTACCGGCCGGGTGCTTCACGAGGGGTCTGTCCCTCTGCGTGTGAATACGCCGGAGATGACAGTAATGGCCTCTGCGGCGTGTGTCAGGAACACATTGCAGAAGTTTTCCATAAGCAAGGAAAGGCTGCTGGGCGTGGGCATATCGGTGCCCGGGATCGTGGACTCCAAGTCACACAGGGTCGTATTGGCCCCGAATATAGGATGGGAAGACGCGGATCCAGCCGGGATGCTCGAAGCAGAGATCGGACTACCTGTATATACAGAAAATGAGGCGATGGCATCCGCCATTTGCGAAAACTGGATCGGGTCATGTCAGACAGCCAGCAACTTTGTCTGTCTGAACATCAAGTCGGGTATAGGGGCAGGCATTTTCACCGGAGGGATGCCTTACAGGGGCACCAGCGGCAGTGCCGGCGAAGTCGGCCACCTGGTCGTAGACGAACACGGCCCGAGGTGCGGCTGCGGCAACCGCGGATGCCTTGAGACACTGGCTTCCACCGGCAGCATCATCGAAAAGGCCAGGAGGATCGTAAGGCAGGGTACAGCTTCAAGCCTGAGTGAAGTGGAGAATGTCGACGCACTCACACTGGAGGATATAGCGGCAGCCGCCAGAGCGGGAGACGCGGCGGCGACAGGCTTGCTCGAAGATGCTGCGTGCTATATCGGCATAGCCCTGTCCTATATCATCAATACCCTCAATCCGTCCAGGATCGTCCTTGGCAAGGACTTCACCGTATACGGCGACCTTGTCCTCGATACGCTGAGGAGGATCATCGATGCAAGGGCACTCAAAAGGCCTGCCTCGAATGTCGAGATCGTGATATCGAAACTGGGCGAGCGGGCCTCCACGCTTGGGGCGGCGATAATCCCTATCAAGAAGCTGTTTGGAAGATAGGCTGTTCATTGCGGCGCATGACCAATGCGCAGGTCAAAATATATCAAAAATGGAGGTTATATCATGGCTGAGTATTTCAAGGGCGTACCAAAAATCAAGTACGAAGGCAAAGGTTCCGACAACCCGCTGGCATTCAAATACTACAATCCGGATGAAGTCGTGGCGGGCAAGAGGATGGAGGATCACCTGAGGTTTGCCGTCGCATACTGGCATACTTTCCAGGCAACCGGAACAGACCCGTTCGGACCGGTCGGCACTGCCATCAGGCCCTGGAGCCACATCTCTGATCCGATGGACCTGGCAAAGGCAAAAGTCGAAGCGAACTTTGAATTCTGCGAAAAGCTCGGAGTACCGTTCTTCTGCTTCCATGACAGGGACATAGCTCCCGAGGCCGATACGCTGAGAGAGACCAACAAGAGGCTCGACATCATCGTCGCAGCGATCAAGGACAGGATGAAGGACAGCCCTGTCAAGCTCCTGTGGGGAACCACCAATGCTTTCGGACATCCGAGGTTCACTCACGGCGCTTCCACATCGCCGCATGCTGAAGTGTTCGCTTATGCCGCTGCCCAGGTCAAGAAGGCAATGGAGATCACGAAGGAGCTCGGCGGCCAGAACTACGTATTCTGGGGCGGCAGGGAAGGCTATGAGACACTGCTCAACACCGATATGAAATTAGAACTCGACAATATGGCGCGTTTCCTCAGGATGGCAGTCGAATATGCGAAGGAGATCGGTTTCGACGGCCAGTTCCTGATCGAGCCCAAGCCGAAGGAGCCCACAAAGCACCAGTATGACTTTGATTCAGCTACAGTTATAGGCTTCCTCAAGACATACGGTCTGGATCCTTACTTCAAGCTGAATATCGAGGCGAACCATGCGACACTGGCACAGCATACGTTCCAGCATGAACTCCATGTGGCGCGCATCAACAACATGCTCGGCAGCATCGATGCGAACCAGGGCGACCTGATGCTCGGCTGGGATACCGACCAGTTCCCGACGAACATTTACGACACGACGCTTGCAATGCTCGAAGTCCTCAAGATGGGCGGCTTCACGAAGGGCGGCCTGAACTTCGACGCGAAAGTCAGGAGAGGTTCATTCGAGCCTGAAGATATGTTCATCGCCCATATCGCAGGCATGGACGCATTCGCAAAGGGCCTGAAGGTGGCTGCAAGGATAATCGAGGACGGCAAGTTCGACAAGTTCATAGCCGACAGGTATTCGAGCTACACCACCGGCATCGGCAAGGACATCGTCGAAGGCAAGGTCGGCTTCAAGGAACTCGAACAGTATGTGATGGACCTCGGCAAAGTCGAGATCAAGTCCGGCAAGCAGGAAATGCTCGAAGTATGGCTCAACAGCTACATACTCGAGGAATAATGCCTGACTTTGCCAGATGTGCAGTTGCTGTCCGTACTTAGGGACATTGCACAGAACAGGCTGTCGCGGGATCCCGTACCATATCTTTGCAATGGTGCGGGTCCCCGACAGCTTTTTAATTGAGGCTCATTTTTCTTGAGTGTTCCCGTTCCCTGTTCTTCTGCATAAGATGACAGAGGCAGGTTGTTTGTTGCTGGCGGGAGATTGGGATGTATTATGCAGGCAAAGGCGGCAAAAGGACGATAAAGCCGTACGACAGGGACAGGGCTGTCCAATATGCGCACAAGTGGGCTTATGGAAGGAATCCTGCTTATTACGACTTTGAGAAGCTTGGAGGAGACTGCACCAATTTTGCCTCGCAGTGCATATATGCGGGAAGCGGGGTAATGAATTTTACACCGGTCTACGGATGGTATTATATCAACTCATACAACAGGACTGCTTCCTGGACCGGGGTGAACTACCTGTACAAATTTCTCGTGAATAACAAAGAAGAAGGGCCTTTTGCGGAGGAAGTGGATATTTCCGACGTCAGGCCCGGAGATATCGCTCAGTTGTCATTTTCCAACAGCATGCATTTCCAGCATTCGCCGGTCATCGTGGAAGTCTCCGGTCCGCCGGCTTTGGAAGACATACTGGTGGCTGCCCACACGTTCGATACCGATTATTACCGGCTTTCGGACTTTGAACCTGCATATGTCAGGTTCCTGCATATAGCAGGCGTTCGGGTATGATCTGCATATCGCTGATTCAGGAACCGGTGCTCAGCCTTTTTTCTTTGCAAAGGTTTTCACTGCGGGTTTTTCCGGCGGGATGTCTTCTTCTGTTATGACCTTGTCCAGGTCGAGAAGCAGTATCAACCTGTCGCCGATCTTTGCGGTACCGCTCAGGAACTTGTCCCTGACGGTCGCCAGAGCCGATGGCACAGGTTCATACTGGCTGTCGTCTATTTTGATTATTTCGCGCACACTGTCCACGATAAGGCCGACAACAGAATCGTCGGAAGTCTTCGCGATTATGATCCTCATGTCTTCGTTGAATTCGGGGCAGGGCAGATGGAAACGCTTCCTGAGATTGAATATGGTATGCACCTTGCCTCTCAGATTGGCCAGTCCCTCGATGTAGTCCGGCGTGTTCGGTATCCTGAAAATATCGAGCATCCTTTCGATTATGCTGACCTTCTCTATTTCAAGTCCGAATTCATCGCCGTCGACCAGGAACACCACGTACTGCTTCACACCCACTTTGACCCCTCCCTGTCACAGGTATTATCTATTCTGTATATCGGCTGTCATGTGCGGTAACTTGCGTTTATCTTTACATAATCGTATGAAAGGTCGCATGTCCAGACGCGGTCGGAATATACGCCCTTGTTAAGCCTTATCAGCACCCTGACTTCATCCTGCTCCAGCAGCCTGCGGGCTTCCGCTTCGTCGAAATCGACTGCGCATCCGGCTTTGCACATGGGCATATCTCCAATATATATATCGATGTATGCGGGATCGAATTCTGCACCTGAGTAGCCGACTGCCGTTATTATCCTGCCCCAGTTGACGTCGTTTCCGAACATCATCGTTTTCACCAGCGGCGACTTTGCTACCGCGCAGGCGGCCCTGTAAGCGTCATCCGGGTTCTCGGCCCCTTCCACCGCGACTTCCACCAGCTTTGTGGCGCCTTCACCGTCTCTGGCGATAAGCTTTGCCAGGTATGTGCAGACGTACTCGAGACCGCTGACGAATTTCTCATAATCTTCTCCTTCGTTGATTATGCTGGGGTTTTCAGCCATACCGTTCGCGAATATGACGACCATGTCGCATACACTGGTGTCGCCGTCTACGGTGACCCTGTTGAAAGAGGATTTCACAACGGTCCTGAGCGCTTTGTCCAGCAGCTTTCGGGAAATGTTGGCGTCAGTGGTGATGACGCCTATCATTGTTGCCATGTTGGGGTGTATCATGCCGGAACCTTTGGCCATGCCGCCGATCACAACGCGCGTATCCTGTAATTCAAGTTCTATGGCTACTTCCTTGGTGATGGTGTCGGTAGTCATGATCGCTTCCGCGGCGTCATGTCCGCCGTCGGGATCCATGTTTGAAACCAGTTCTTCAAGGGCAGGAATGATTGCATCCATATTGAGGGGAACTCCGATGACTCCAGTGGATGCCACCAGGATGTCCTGCGGCCTGCAGTCAAGCAGTTCGGATGTGACTGTCGCTATCTTAAGTGCGTCCCCGTAGCCCCTGTCTCCGACGCAGGCGTTGGCGTTGCCGCTGTTGATGACGATCGCATTTGCGTAGCCTGTTTTCATGTGCTCCATCGTCAACTGCAGCGAATGCCCTTTGACCTTGTTGGTAGTGAAAACGCCGGCAATCGCAGCGCTGTCCTCCGAACAGACGATGGCAAGATCCTTCTTTCCGTCCTTTTTGAGGCCGCATGCCACGCCGGTTGCAAAGAAACCTTCAGGAGCAGTAACTCCGCCTTTTATAACATTCATCGAAACACTCCACTCATGTACAGAATCTTTTCTACCTTTTGCTTTAAACAAGTAAATTATACATAATATACTCGGAGGGTTCAACAGAAATAATATAAGGGTTGACACTTGTTATCCAAAAGCATATACTTGGGATAACATGTGTAAACCAAATTTAAGGAGGCAATACTTTTGACTAGACCGATCAGTCTGTCCAATGGCGAATGGAAGCTGATGAACCTGCTGTGGCAGGAATCGCCGCGTACGATCGCACAGCTTGTGTCTGCCATGAAAGATGATACGGGATGGACGAAGGCTACCATATTCATGATGCTGTCCCGGATGGAAAAGAAGGGTGTGGTCCGTTTTGAGCAGGGCGGCCGTTCAAAACTTTATTATCCGGTCCTGAAAAAGGAGGACGCAGTTGCGCATGAGACTGAAAGTTTTTTGTCCAGGGTCTATGGCGGCAGTATCGGAATGATGGTGGCATCAATGGCCGGCCAGAAGGCCCTGACCAAAGAAGACATAGATGAACTGTATGCGATCTTGCGCGAAGCTGAAAAGAAGGTGAAGAAATGATCATAAAAAAACCAAAAGTGATCATACCTGCGCTGGCTGCCGTCGTGCTGATCATTGCTGCAAGCGCGGCCTGTACATTTACGGGACCGAAGGATGATCATGCGGCACTGGATGTATTGGATACAGCACATAGAGGACAACCTTGAGAATGGAGCAAATCCCTTGACACTATTTTTCGTTTCATATATCATAGTAGACAAAATTGCTGAAAAACGACAAAAGCGTTGATCGGGAGGAGTAGGCAGGGATCTGCCCCAAAGAGAGAAAGACCCGTGGGCTGGAAGGTCTTTCGGGGTAAGGCTGCTGAAGGTCGCCCGGGAGTCCTGCAGCAAAAAGCCGCCGGCGGGCGGAACAACTGCAGCGGCATAGGAACCGTTATTCCTGTGAGTGCCCTGTAAAGGGAATTTTGGTGGTACCGCGGAGCATGCCCTTCGTCCAAAAGCAAGGATGAAGGGCTTTGTTATTGAAGGGGAGTGGCATATGCCTGTGCTCGAAATATTGGCCGGGCTCATTATGGCTGCCGGTGTGGCAATGGTGGCAGCGGCGAAAAAGATCGTGAAAAAGTTCGGCCTTGACAAAAAAGTAACGACGGAGCATGAATCGGAGCTGGATGAATCGGAGTTGGAAGAGTACAGGATGCTGAAAGCGACAGTTAACGTCAAGCTTTACGGCATGCTCGTTTTCCTGCCGGGAGTGATACTGCTTCTGATCGCTTTCAACAGGATGTAGGATACAGGCGGGGCTGCAGCCGGACATACACTGAATGGCCGCATGCCTGTGTAAGCGCTGTGCCCGTTACGATTGATCGTATGAATATGAAGAATTTGATAACAACTGCAGCCAGGAGGAGATCTGATGGAAAGGATAAATGAGTTGGCAAAAAAATATGATCCGTCACAGGTGGAGGACAGGCTTTACAGGGAGTGGATGGAGAAGGGGTATTTCCATGCCGAACCCGACGAGAGCAAGACGCCGTTCACCATAGTCATACCGCCGCCGAACATCACCGGTCAGCTTCACATGGGGCACGCCCTCGACAATACACTGCAGGACATACTTATCAGGTGGAGAAGGATGCAGGGCTACTGTGCGCTTTGGCTGCCGGGAACTGACCATGCCAGCATAGCCACCGAGGCCAAAATAGTTGAAACCATGGCAAAAGAGGGCCTGAAAAAGGAAGACATAGGCAGGGAGAAATTCCTTGAACGGGCGTGGGAATGGAAGAGAGTTTACGGCGGCAGGATAGTGGAGCAGCTCAAAAAGCTCGGAAGCTCGTGCGACTGGGACAGGGAAAGGTTCACCATGGACGAGGGCCTTTCGAAGGCCGTGCTCGAGGTTTTCGTCAGGCTTTATGAGAAAGGCCTCATCTACAGGGGCGACCGCATCATCAACTGGTGCCCCAAGTGCTGTACATCCATATCAGACGCTGAAGTTGAATACGAGGAAAAGGAAGGCAGCTTCTGGCACATAAAATACCCGATAAAGGACAGCGACGAGTTTGTAACGGTCGCGACCACCAGGCCGGAGACGATGCTCGGCGACACTGCCGTTGCCGTCAACCCGGAAGATGAGCGGTACAGGGATCTTATCGGCAAGACGGTAGTACTGCCGCTGATGGACAGGGAGATCCCGATCATTGCGGACTCCTACGTGGACAAGGAATTCGGGACGGGCGTCGTGAAGATAACTCCGGCCCACGATCCCAACGACTTCGAAGTAGGACAGCGCCACGGCCTGCAGCAGATAAGGGTCATGGACGACAAAGCCGTGATGAATGAGAATGCCGGCAGGTATGCCGGACTGGACAGGTACGAGGCCAGGAAGAAGATAGTCGAGGACCTGAAGGAACTCGGCCTGCTTGTGAAAATCGAAGGCCACAAGCATAACGTAGGCACATGTTACAGGTGCGGCACTGTTATCGAGCCCATCCTGTCGAGACAGTGGTTCGTAAAGATGAAGCCGCTGGCAGAGCCCGCGATAGAGGTAGTGAAGAACGGGACAGTCAAGTTCGTGCCCGAAAGGTTCTCGAAGATATATTTCAACTGGATGGAGAACATACAGGACTGGTGCATATCGAGACAGCTCTGGTGGGGCCACCGCATACCCGCGTATTACTGCCAGGGATGCGGAGAGATGACGGTAGCGCGCGAGCAGCCTGATACGTGTCCCATATGCGGATCACCCAACCTCGAACAGGATCCGGACACGCTGGATACCTGGTTCAGTTCCGCGCTCTGGCCTTTCTCCACGCTTGGCTGGCCGGAAAAGACGAGAGACCTCGGGTACTTCTATCCTACGGACGTGCTCGTTACGGGGTATGACATCATATTCTTCTGGGTAGCCAGGATGATATTCTCGGCCCTCGAGCACACTGGCAGGGAACCGTTCAAATATGTATTCATCCATGGCATAGTCAGGGACGCCCAGGGCAGGAAGATGAGCAAATCCCTGGGCAACGGCATAGACCCGCTGGAAGTTATCGAACAGTACGGCACCGATGCGCTGAGGTTCGCACTGACAACCGGCAATTCGCCGGGAAACGACCTGAGGTTTTCGTCGGAGAAAGTGGAGGCCGGCAGGAACTTTGCAAACAAGATATGGAACGCGGCGAGATTCGTGCTGATGAACTTCGATGAGAATGTTGACTTCAGCAGGGTCGACAGGAGCAAATTCACGACGGCGGACAAATGGATCCTCAGCAGGGCCAACACACTCGCAAAAGAAGTGACAGAGAACCTTGAGAATTTCGAACTGGGTATCGCGCTTCAGAAGATATACGAATTCATCTGGGAGGAGTTCTGCGACTGGTATATCGAACTTGTGAAGCCCAGGCTCTTCGACAGGGACGATCCCACAAGGCTTGAGGCACAATGGGTGCTGAACCATGTCCTCGGCATCTCAATGAAATTGCTGCATCCGTATATGCCATTCGTCACGGAAGAGATATACAGGCATCTCATCAATGAGGACGAGAGCATCATGATCTCGGCATGGCCCGTATATGATGAAAGCATGGCGTTCACCAAAGACGAGAAGGACATGGAACTCGTCATGGACTCCATCAAGGCGGTCAGGAACATAAAAGCCGAGATGAACGTGCCTCCGGCAAAGAAGATAAAGATCATATTCGTTGCCGGCGAATCCGAACGCGGGATACTGAAGGACGGAACGAAGTTCATCGAACGCCTTGCAGGCGCTTCGGAGATCCTCATCCAGGCCGACAGGACCGGTGTTCCGGACAACGCAGTAACGGCCGTGGTGCCCGGAACTGAGATATTCGTCCCGCTGGAAGACCTCGTTGATATCGCAAAAGAACTTGAGAGGCTGGAGAAGGAGAAGGAAAACCTCGAGAAGGAGCTTGAAAGGGTCAACGGCAAGCTCAGCAACGAGGGATTCGTATCCAAGGCTCCCGCGAAGGTTGTAGAAGAAGAGCGGGCCAAGAAGGCGAAGTACAGCGAAATGTACGAAAAGGTCCTCGCGCGCATCGCGAACCTGGAGAAACTCAGCGGGAAAGCCTGACCAGGCAGAGTGCCTGATAAGGCCGAAGAGCCCGTCCTGAAACAGACTGCAATAATGCCCTGTCAGGCTGCAAAAGCTGCCGGACTGCATGGCACGGACGGGGCTAAGGGAAATAAACGCCTGTGGACAAAACCACGGGCGTTTATGTGTTTCGCTGCATGCGGCAATGCATTTGCTGCGGCGCGCACTGAGGAATGCAATGCGGCATGTATCCAAATATGTATATAAGTGCTATAATATAGACAGCAACAGAAGGCACAGGGCGGCGGTTCCGGCGGGTCCGGAGACCGCCTGCCGCATTCTGGAGCGACGTGATGCATCGAATGGAAAGAGGCGGGAGCGGATATGAAACACGGATTCATCAGGGTCGCTGCGGCCGTACCGGAACTTAGGGTAGGAGCCTGCGGCTATAATTCCGGAAAGATCGCGGAGATGATCAGGGATGCCGAGGATGCGGGCGTCGAGATAGTATTGTTCCCGGAACTGTCCATCACTGCATATACCTGTGCGGACCTGTTCCAGCAGGACAGGCTGCTTCGGTCGGCACTGGAAGGACTCGGGAAGATCGCACAGGTGACCGCGGGTCTAAGGATCGTCGCCATAGCCGGGCTGCCGCTGCTGCTGGACAACCAGTTGTTCGACTGTGCAGCGGTGGTGCAGGACGGAGAGATACTTGGCATAGTGCCTAAGACATATATACCGGGGTACAGCGAGTTTTACGAGGAGCGCTGGTTCGCATCGGCAAGGACTGCACAGAGCGACTATGTCGAGATGTTCGGCAGGAAAGTGCCGTTTGGGACTGATCTTCTGTTCGTTTCACGGGAGCCGGACAATGTCA
>JAKOPX010000291.1 GCA_029778665.1 Bacillota bacterium
GCCGAGGAACTTGCTGCGATGATCGACAACGCATTCGCCGACCAGACCGAGACTCACGACGAACTGGTCGTGCTGGACAGGGCCGGAAGGCTCCAGATACCTGCCGAATACATGCAGGCCCTCGGCCTGAAGGGT
The DNA here is from genome assembly GCA_029778665.1 of Bacillota bacterium. GTDB lineage: Bacteria > Bacillota > Clostridia > Acetivibrionales > DTU013 > DTU013. Next base: position 136 of record JAKOPX010000291.1, read on the forward strand.
AAAAACAAGGTGAAAGTGGAACTGGAAGGTGACAGGGTCGTCGTATATGCTCCGAAGGAGTAGACAGAAGGAGTAATTAGAAGGAGTAAATAAAACTCCTTTTACTCTATTACGGAGTATACCTTGAATGCGCCTGTATCTTTTTTCGGACGGCAGCCATACAAGTCCTGATTCAGGACTTTACCTGAATTTTTGTGAGCCAGTGTGCTCATTTTTTCAACTTTAGTCCGCTTTTTCCAAGGAATTTATTGAAATACTTCAATAACAGGCAACATAATACTGCTTCGGACAACGTTATGTTAATGAGAAAAAGCAAAACTGCTGACTTTAGCTGCAATTTTGCGCAACGGGGGTTACAGAAATTCAAGTAAAGTCTAAGAGGTATACTTCCCGCTATTATGTACTATTGATCGTGCGCTGTTGCAGAAATATACCGTTAAAGTCATTCCCAATACCGATATTTCAGGCGGAAATATTCGCGAATGAAGGATTTGCGTTTTTCCCGGGTAAAATATAAAGGATGCTTTTATCACCGTGGACATGTATAGCTGTCGGTGGTATAATGTGGAATGAAACGGCAGTAATGCGCAAAATAGCAGTGGACAGGCAGATCACGGGCCTGGTCAGGTGATCCTGACAGGACCAGTACTATATTAACCAGTATTATATTCAAGGAAACGAAAGGAGTTTGGTTTATGAAACAGTACCTGGAGATCGAAAGTGTATTTGGACGTGAAATACTTGACTCAAGAGGAAATCCTACAGTCGAAGTCGAAGTCATAGCCGAGGGTGGCTTCGTGGGGCGTGCAGCAGTGCCGTCGGGAGCATCGACCGGCGCATTCGAGGCAATCGAACTGAGAGACGGTGATAAGGGAAGATACCTTGGAAAGGGCGTACTTAACGCGGTCAAAAACGTGAATGAGATCCTGGCTCCCGAGATCGAGGGCATGAACGTGTTCGACCAGGTGGCAATAGACAGGAAGATGATCGCGCTGGACGGCACCCACAACAAGAGCAGGCTTGGCGCCAATGCGATCCTCGGAGTTTCGCTGGCAGTCGCCAAGGCAGCTGCTGAAGCTCTCGGCCTTAGCCTCTACCAGTATATCGGCGGCGTGAACGCTAAAACCCTGCCGGTACCGATGATGAACATCATAAACGGTGGCAAGCATGCCGACAACAGCGTCAACATCCAGGAGTTCATGATAATGCCTGTCGGGGCTGACTGCTTCAGGAACGCACTGATGATGTGCGCCGAAGTGTTCCACAACCTTAAGAAGGTGCTGAGCGACAAGGGATATTCGACGGCAGTCGGCGATGAGGGTGGTTTTGCACCTGACCTGAAGAACGATGAGGAAGCGATCAAGGCCATCCTCGAAGCAATCGAAAAAGCTGGCTACAGGCCCGGCGACGACTTCCGCATCGCTATAGACGCGGCAGCTACAGAGATGTACAGGGAAGACGGCACATACCATTTCTGGAAGACCGGCATAACCAAGACACGTGAGGAAATGGTGGAATTCTGGGCCGACCTGGCGAATAAATACCCGATCATATCGCTGGAGGACGGCGTGGCCGAGGAAGACTGGGAAGGCTGGAAGCTGCTGACCGAAAAGCTTGGCAACAAGATCCAGCTTGTCGGCGACGACCTGTTCGTAACCAATACCGAAAGGCTCAAAAAAGGAATCGAAATGGGAGTGGCCAACTCCATACTGATAAAGGTCAACCAGATCGGTACGCTCACTGAAACGCTTGACGCGATCCAGATGGCCAACAGGGCAGGCTACACGGCAGTTACTTCCCACAGGTCCGGTGAAACAGAGGACACCACTATCGCCGATATCGCAGTTGCGACCAACTCCGGCCAGATCAAGACGGGAGCACCTTCACGCACCGACAGGGTCGCCAAGTACAATCAGCTGCTCAGGATAGAGGAAGAACTGGGCACATCGGCGATCTATCCCGGACTGGACGCATGGTTCAACCTGAAGAACAAGTAAATCTCATGCTTGTTTTTTCCCGGGATATGTGTTACAATGTGGTTTGTTGATTTTTCGGGAGGTGTTGCCTTTTGAACGCAGGCCAGATAATCGTGACGATTCTGCATGTTTTGATATCGATCTCGATGGTCGTCATAGTGCTTCTCCAGTCAGGCAAATCTGCCGGGCTGTCAGGCACCATCGCAGGCGGAGCGGAGACGTTTTTCGGCAAAAACAAGGGAAGGACGCTGGATGCGATACTGAGCAAGTATACATCTGTGGTTGCTATAGCATTTATAATCACATCGGCAATACTGGTCCTTATCCTGTAAGAAAAGAAATAAAAAGACTGTGCAGAAATGCATGGTCTTTTTTAATGCAGGATGACCACTGACCGTCAGTACGCAGAAAGAAGCGCTTTCCCGGATCGCGCGGAAAAGCATGTGGACTGGGACATACATATCAGCGAAACGGGGGTTGAAACCCTCGTTTTTCGTTTAAAACCGCTCCAAACCGGGATAATAATAGAAGACCGGATAAATCCGGGAGCGCTGAAAAGGAATATGACGAAAAGTATACAGTAAAACAGCAGGAGGATGTTGATGGACATACTGCAGGAACGCAAGGACAAGATAGTTGCCTTTATGAAGGAAGCGGCATACAAACCCCTCAAGTTCAGTGAGCTCGCCGTTGTACTGGACGTGCCCCGCGAAGACAGGGACAAGCTGGCCGAGATATTGGAATCGCTTGAACGGGAGGGCGTCATATACAGGACGAAAAAGGACAGGTACGGGATAGCGGAGAAAATGAACCTCATCGTGGGCCATATCCAGCGCCAAGAGCGCGGATACGGGTTCCTGGTGCCGGACGATCCGAACGTCCCTGACGTTTTCGTACCTGCCGACGGGATGGCAGGCGCGATGCACAATGACAGGGTGCTTGTCCGCATAACATCCAGGGGGACAGACGGCAGGCGGGCTGAAGGTGAAGTCGTTAAGATACTTGAACGTGCCATAACCAGGGTCGTCGGCACGTTCGAAAACAGCAGGTACTTCGGCTTCGTGGTGCCGGACGACAAGAAGATCCACGGGGACGTCTTCATACCCAAGGATGAAATAAACGGAGCCAAACCAGGCCAGAAGGTTGTCGCGGAGATCGTGAAATGGCC
>JAKOPX010000292.1 GCA_029778665.1 Bacillota bacterium
ATGTCAATGAGGTATTCTTCCTTCTTTTCATGGAAAACCAGGTAATCGTACGGCAAATCGTTTCTTGCCAGCCATTCGAGCGTATCGGCATATATGCGGCTGTATTGCTCATAGGGCCGCGCAGTGATGAGCACGATCGTGTAGCCCGCCGCCTTGAGCCGCTGCAGGAACTCCTTGGCTCCGGGCAAGACCGGGATGAAGCGCTTCTGGCCGGTTTCCCGGTACTTGTTCTTGATAGAGAGCCCAACCTCTGGCGGAATCCCCAAGCAACTATAAATATCGTAGGATGTCACCTGGTCAATTGTGTACGCTGTACCTAATTCCTGGTTGATAAATTCTATGAAGGAACGCGGGTAGTCGGCTAAAACACCATCGATATCCACCGCTACCACATTTTTCTCATCCTGCAGGTTCCGACAGATTTCCTGCAGGTGACGCTGCTCGACCACAGCCGATTTTCGGTAATACTCTGCTTCGATCTCCTCAGGTGTGAACCCGTGGAGTTGCATCAAGGTCATCAAATACTTGAAAACATCGATGAGTTCCTCAAGCGTGTTGCTTCTCACAGGTTTCTTGTACTCTCGTCGGTGAATCTTCCAGTGAACGGTATCCAGTGCCTCTGACAATTCCTTATGGGCAGCCAGGGTGTAGAAGTTGTTCAAATGAGCAAAGCGATCTTTATCGTTTTGAATGGTTGCCGGATCAAAGAAGTTCCGGTTGAACCTGAGTTGATCTTCCCATATTGCTTCGAAATCCATGTTATAACCTCCTTTTGACTTCGTAGTACGATTCATGAGCCAGTACACCACGTTTCCACTTACCCCATCTGCCGGTTAAGAGCAGGTTCGGGTACGGGTTCTTGAATTTGGGTTCTATCGGTTTGATGATCGAATAGTCGCCTTTAACAAGGCCTTCTGTCCATTCGACCCCGTTTATGCATGAGTAACGGTACCAGTCATAGTTCATGTCGGTATTGTAAACGACCACGTTGTTAGCGTTCCCGTACAAAGCACGGCTCATACCGGGCGGTCTTCCTAAATAAGCCTTGAATTCCCGTCCTAAGCAGGTGACTTCCGGAATCAGCCTTTGAAGGGGTATCGTGCTCACAACCAGGTCATACTTCTTCACGAGACTTTTCAGTTGTTTTGGTTCCACGGTGTGCTCCTCGCACCGATCTTTAAAGCGTTCCCAGAGCAGGTTATACGCCTGCTGGAGGTTCCAGCCATCTACCCGCAGCGGTAAGTCCTTTAAGGAATTGTCGCCTGGAATGTTCAGTTTCTTGGCATACTGAAGATATGGCTCGGATTTATCGGAATCGTCAGTCAGAACAATGTTGTATACGACAACTGGGTCCAAATCGAGTCCACAAGGGTCATGCAGGTAATGCAGACCAACATGTGTGGCTTTTCCTGGGGATTGATCAAATAGCGTTACTTTAGCGCCAGCCTCATCTGCTGCCAGCGCTGCAAGGAGCCCTGAGATACCGGCCCCAATAATACAGACTTTTTTCAATTCTGCCACCTCCTCTCACGTAGAATTTTGATCAGGATCGGTTGCTTGACGTAACCGAACCCTTTCTTGCGAATCATCCCATGCTTGGTTAAGAATCGCAAATGCGCCCTAACGCTCGCACGATCGAAATCGCACATGTATTCGATGTCCTCATTTCGAAAGGATTCTTGCTGGAGAAGCAATTGGGCAATAGCCTTGTTATCGGCCAAATACTGCACCACTTCATCCTCTGCTGCAAGAGCCATGGCTTCTTGCTCTTTCCGCTGTCGAGAAAACTCGAAATAGCCGAGAGAAGCCTTTTTATAGGCATTTTCCAGAAATTGATAGGCGTAGTCCACATGTTCTGGTTTTACGATGATTTCTGAACCAGTTGCGTTTGTTGAGAATAACCGGCCTGCTACTGCGGTTGCAAGCCGTGCAAGCTTGATACGCTGATTTGCACCTTCCACCAGAGGGATTTCACTAGTGTACTCAGTAGCCATTTTATCCGCGTATTTCAAGATCTTCTCGACAGATTCCTCCTCAAACTTGATTTCGGAATTCTTACGGCTCCAGATCCACAGAATCAACAGTTTGCACAGGTCATTCGTGTAAATATGAGGCACTGTGGGCACATTCATCCGGTTGATCATTGATAGTGGAACCTCCTCGCTAGCGCAGGTTATTACGAATTCTAGACGAGCAATGTCCTCATTCTTACCGAATAACTCTTTAACGGCATAGATTCCAAAATCATACTGCCGTAACGGGTTTCCTGTCCGGGTATTTGAAATCCAGATCAAACGGGTGCGTGCATGGGTCTTTTCCTGGTGAATCTTGATGATTTCAGCTATACCGCTGCTCCGGACGCCAGACATGTTGGAAATGTCGCGTTCTGACAAGCCTGACGCTTCATCCAGAATTACCAACCGCCGGTCGTTTAAAGGAATCTTTCCCCATGATACGAACCACCGTTTCTGATTCTGCTGCATACCGCCGATCAAACCAGCAAACGACGTGTTTTCCCCGGTTACAAACTCACCAAGCTGATAATGCTTCATGAGGCTTGCCGCAGTTTCGGATTTGCCGGATCTCGTGTCCCCAATGATTAAACCCTCCACCCACCCACGCTTGATTTCCTGTCCCTGAAAGTAGAATTCTAAAGCGCTGTGGTAAACCATGTCGATTCCTATAATGACGTCTTCACGCCCATAGATCTTGGTAACGTTGTGCGTAAGGTCGTTCACGATATCATTGATCTTATCG
>JAKOPX010000293.1 GCA_029778665.1 Bacillota bacterium
GAGAGCAAAGCCTCCACAGTCTGGGAAGTAGCCAGAGAAACCGGTACAGAGCACCCGACACAAAAGCCGGTAGAGCTCGCAATCAGGGCCATAGACAACAGCAGCAAGCCAGGAGATCTGGTGCTTGATTTCTTCGGAGGCAGTGGCAGCACCCTGATCGGGGCCGAAATGACTGGCAGGCGATGCAACATGGTAGAACTGGACCCAAGATACTGCGATGTAATCATCAACCGGTATGTGCGCTTCACAGGAAATATCGGAGTGACCTGCCTGCGAAACGGCCAGGAGCTGACATACATGCAGCTGAAGCAGGAAAACGACAAGCTCAATGGCCTTGCGGGGGGTACAGAATATTGATATTTAAAGCAAGGTGCGCATTCACCCGATTAATCCGCACAATAAACAAAATATTCAGGAGATAACGGCAGGTCGCAACAAGGACCTGCCTTTTAATATTCAGGAAAGGAGGTAGCAGCATGGGGAAACGCAAAGAGAACATCTATCCTTGGGAGCGGATCCCAGGGGAAACACCCAGGGAATATCAAAAGTTCTGTGCATACCGGGACATGAACACGGCGGACAGACCAATCCGGACGCGCAGCCTTCCGAAGCTGGCCAAGGAAATAGGCTTCTCCCTGGACCACTTAAAGAAGTTAAGCGCGAAAAACAACTGGGTAGAACGAGCGGCCGCATATGACGCCTACCTGGAAGAGCTGGCCAGAGAGCAGAATGAAGCAGAGATCATCAAAATGCGGAAGAACCATGCACTGCTGGCCTCGCAGATGATCACCAAGGCAGCCAAAAGGCTGCTGACCATGCCGGAAGAGGAGATAACCGCAGCCGACCTCGTGCGCCTGGTCGATGTCGGAGTGAAAATCGAAAGATTGAGCCGCGGCGAATCCACCGAAAACAGACAGATAAGCGGAGAAGCAAAGGTCATTCACCAGGGAGAAGTCACGGTTAAAAATCAGATGAACCTGGACCTTTCCCGCTTAACTGACGAGGAGCTGTCGGAGCTTGAACAGCTACTGGAAAAACTACATTCAGAGCCCGATGTTTGATGTTAACGCTCTGCGGGAAGCGATCCTGAAGGAAAAGGCGGAGCGCAACCTTTCAGAGTTCATCAAACAAGCGTGGCATGTTATCGAACCAGGCACACCGTATGTAGAGAACTGGCACATCGATTATATAAGCGAGTATCTCCAGGCGGTGGATAACTGCGAGATATTGAGGCTTATAATCAATATCCCGCCCCGGCACATGAAGTCCATACAAACAACAGTGTGCTACCCAGCCTGGTCATGGATCAAGAAACCGGGAAAGCGTTTTATAAAAGTTTCATACAGTGACAGCTTATCCAGGAAGCATAACGTACTCTGCAGAGATATTATTAGAAGCCCATGGTACCAGAGAAACTGGGGAGACCGGTTCAAGATCAAGGACGACGTCGACAGGCAGGATGAGTTCAAAAATAATCACCACGGAATGATGTTCTCCACGAGCGTAGGCGGCCGATTAACCGGTGAAGGTGGAGACGTAATCATCGTGGACGACCCGCAGAACCCTCTCATGGCCAACAGCGCCACAGAGAGAGAAGCGTCGATAGCTTTCTTCAAGAACACCCTGCAGACCCGTCTGAATGACCCGAAAAAAGGCGCAATAATCGTAATCATGCAGAGGCTGCACGAGAACGACCTGACCGGTTACATCCTTTCAGAGCAGCTGGGATACGAGCATGTATGTCTGCCGGCAGAGGCTCCGGAGCGGACAGTTATTCATTTCCCGATAAGCGGCCGGGAGATCATCCGGGAGGAAGGAGACCTTCTCAATCCAGGACGATTTGACAAAGAAGCCCTGGAAGGCCTCAAAAAGTCCATGGGAAGCGCTCAATACGCCGGCCAATTCCAGCAGACACCAGCGCCGGCTGAAGGTCTTATCTTCAAGAGAGAATGGCTGGGGAATTTCTTCAAAACCGCACCACACCAGAACATGCTCATTCAATCC
>JAKOPX010000294.1 GCA_029778665.1 Bacillota bacterium
AATGTTTATCAGAACAGATAAACCGGCCTGCTGCTCCGATCCTTTGGCAGGTTAAGACAAATGACCGGAACGGTAAGGTGAAGCCATGGATATCATAAAAAACGATTTTTTAAGGATCACCAGACAGCCAGACGGCGTGTATGTCGAAACTTTCAAAAAGGGGCTTTCCATCAGCGATTTCAATATCCTTGTGTCAAATTATCCGGAAATCAGGATCACTAGTTATGTAGCCCTGAGGAATGCCCTGGCGAAGGCTCCGCATCCACCTGTGAAGTTCGGCACAGTGGATGAACGTATCGTGGTCGAACTGACGGACAACGATATGAAAGCATATGTCACACTTCATGTGGACGGGTCCGAACTCACCACGAACAACGGGATCGAGATCATCAAGGAAATATTGCTGAAGCTCCGGGAAAGAGGAGTCGTATTCGGCATAAAGACAGATGTCCTGTCGAAGGGGCTTCGGGTCGGGGAGCCGATCCTTGTCGCGGAAGGTATACCCCCGGTAAACGGACAGGATTCTGTCATCAGGATGTTCGAACTGAAGGAACCCAGGCCTGAAATCAGGGAAGACGGCACAACAGACCATTATGAACTCAATATAATCAACAAGGTGAAGGAAGGCGACTGGCTGGGCGAAAGGACAGATCCCACCGAAGGGACGCCGGGTAAAACGGTCAAGGGCGAAGTAGTGCATCAGCTCAGGGGAAAGCTGCTGCCGCTCTATTACGATGAGAAAACAGTCAGGGAAGTCTATGAGAACGGTGTCACCAGGCTTTATGCGAAGGTCAGCGGAGCTGTCCATTATACCGGCGATAAGATAAGCGTCTCAAATCATCTTGAAATATTGCACGACGTCGATTTCAATACGGGAAACATAGATTTTGACGGTTACCTGACCGTGAAGGGATCTGTTGCGGACAACTTTTCGGTGGCAGCGAGGGACGACATCGAGATACTGGGCGAATACGGCGTCGGAAGCGTGAAGGAAGTAGTCAGCCGCGGAGGCAATATTCTCATAAAAGGCGGTATAGCAGGCAAAAACAAGGCCGTCATAAGATCCAACAGGGACCTGTATACCAAGTTCATTTCAGATGCGACGATTATCTGCGACGGCATCGTAAATGTCGGGTTTTACTGTCTGAACAGCAACATAAAAGCGAAGCAGGTCATTGTAGAATCAGGCAAAGGCAAGATCGTGGGCGGAGTGATAGAAGCCGAGCAAAAAGTCGAGGCGGCCTACATCGG
>JAKOPX010000295.1 GCA_029778665.1 Bacillota bacterium
ACCCTGGGCAGTATCAGGTTCACTATGATGTTCACGATCTGCAGCGCAACGGCGCTTATTGAATTATAAAAGGACAGCTTCGTACGCATGATGTTTTGTCAACCCCTGCCCAGCATCTTCTTGATGATGCATTTTATTTTGTACCTGATACTTGTGTTGTCCATGTACTTTCTTCTAAGCTTATCAAAGCTGTATCCGTTTTTCATATCAGCGAAAAACCGGGCCCGTCCTGACGGCTCCGGCAGGGACGAAACAAGCCTCGGGTTGTACCTGACGGCATCCCCGGGCGGATATTCGACGATCCCCACGCGGTCTTTGATGGCTGACAGTGCATTTTCGCCGGCTTCGGTGTGAGCGATCACCAGCGATATGCCCCTGTTGTCATCTTTGGCCGGCGAGCTTCCGCCGTGCTCTTTTGCCGGATTTTCCGGATTAAGAGGTCCTGCCAGTTTTTCGATACCCCAGAAATCCGCAAGCGTCAGGTCAGCATGCGAGTTGTGGATCTTGAACCTGCAGTCGAAACAGGACTTCCTGGTGTAGAAGTTTTTGAAATAGCCCATCAGGTAGAGTTCCTTTTTTACACTCACCAGGTATTCCGCGCCGTTATCGAACCTGATCCTGACGCTTGATTCTCTCCAGCCCGAGGATTTGTCACGGAAGGATACAGAGGAGATGCCGCTTCCGTACTTTTCCTCCAGATAATCGAGGAACATTCTCCAGACCTTAGGGGACGGCACACCGAAGCATGCGATTTCGCATGCAATAAGGCCTCCGCCTTCCGTTCCTCGATGAGTTTTGCCTCCGGAGCAACCTTTGTTCCCAAGGTAAGCCTTAAGGCCGGCGATCTGGCACGGCGTGCCGCAGAACAGCACTTTCCTTCCCGCCGCCAGGCATTTCCCGGCCTCCCTGAAAGTCTCACCGATCCGGCTCTGAACGTACTTCGAACGCCGGAGAACATCGAGGTCGTCGATGTTTTCTATACATCTGTGTCTTACGCTGAAATCGCTGTCAAATGCCGCGCCAAACACGACGCCGCCATCTTCGAGCGTCTTTGCGGCAAGCTCGGAGAAGATGCCGCCGGACGAGCTTTTTTCTCTTATGGCGTCGTTTTTCGACCAGCAGGCAAAGGCCCGCTTCCCGCTGAAAGCAGACGCATGGTAATTACTTGCCACCGCATCAGTTGTTGGATTGCTGTTCCCGTCTTCTGCAACTGATGGGCTTTTTCCGCCTGGTCCAGGCATCATTTCTTCCTGCCCGGATGCCGGTGGCTCGATATCATCCGGCAAAGTCCCAGCCGCGCTGCAGCCATTACGTGAGGACTCAGCTGCGTCACTGTCATTCTGCCCGGATCCTGTCGCTCCGCTGTCTCTGCTCACGAATACCGGCACGCCTCTTCCGCCTGCGGTGAAAACCAATGAACCGTCCGTATCCGTGATGATACTTCGCGTCTTCTCAAAAGCGGCATTGACCGGGCATGTCCTCCTGCACAGGCCGCAGTCGCTGCACCGCTCCTCATTTATATTAGGATAAAGGAAGCCTTCTTCATCCGCTTCCATCACCACGGCACCGCAGGGGCACACCTGGCTGCAGGCAGCGCACCCTGTACAGTGCCGGATGTTGTATATTATCTGTTCCATACTTCACTATACCTCTGGATCATCTTCGATATGTTTATTATAACATCTTGTGCAAAGGAATTTTGTGTTCGCGGAAAATTCCTTTCTGAAACGGTGCCAAACGGGATTTTGCCCCGACATTCCATGAAGTTGCACTGATGTTACGCGAGGCTTTGCCACACAATTCCATCCGCATTAACACGGCAAATAAAAAGTACCAGGCGGTTATATCGTGGACCGCATGGTACTTTTTCCCGGCATCGCTCCAGTTGGTTTCCTTATTTTACGGCTATTTCCCCGGATGCGGTATACCGTTCTTATATCGTTTTATCACGCTGTCCGGTGCTTTACGCCGGCCAGTTGTTCGCCTCTCCGGCACCGCACGCCTGTCTGCCTGCTTTCTCCGGATGCAGTTTGCCGGATGCTCTCCTCCGCCGTCAACTGCCTGATCCGGCTTTATCATGTCTTACCCGGCCTCATGTGCTGCATCGATCCATATCACAATATCTCCCATCACGATATCTCCATCTCCATCGCCTTATCCACGAGTTCCAGGAAGCTGCGCCTGTAGCCTTCCGCATCATCGCCGAGCGCCGCTTCAGCACGTCTCTTCACACTGTCCAGGGACGCGTTGCCCTTGTACTGCGAGTTTTTCAGTATAAGTCCGAATTCCGCGACGGCTGACGCGAACCTGAGATTTTCGGACGGGTTCTCAGTAAAGTGCCTGTCTGTGATGGTGTGCACGATTTTCTCGCTTGTGTCGGAATCCGGCTGCTTGTAGCGGATCCTTACCTCCATCCACTCATCCATCCATTCCTGCCGCATCTCGGCTGTCTGGTATTTGAGCTGCGGGAGTTCGGCGGCTTCTCCTTCTTTATACGGGACGATTTCGTAGAAGGCTATAACATTGTGGCCGGCGCCTATTTCGCCCGCATCCTTCGTATCGTCGTCGAAGTCCTCGTTGCGCAGGATCCTGTTGTCATAGCCGATCAGGCGGTATTCCTTCACCTTTGCGGGATTGAACTCCACCTGGATCTTGACGTCCTTTGCGATGGTCAGGAGAGTGGAGCCCATCTCATTGACCAGCACCTTCTTTGCCTCCATCAGGCTGTCGATGTAGGCGTAGTTGCCGTTGCCCTTGTCGGCCAGCGCTTCCATCTTGTTGTCCTTAAGGTTTCCGTAGCCAAAGCCCAGGACGCTGAGGAAAATTCCTTCCTTTCTCTTTTTCTCGATGAGCCTCGTGAGTTCGCTCTCACTGCTGGGGCCCACGTTGAAGTCGCCGTCGGTGGCGAGTATGACACGGTTGTTGCCGCCGTTTATATAGTATTTCTTAGCAACCTCGTAGGCAAGTCCGATACCTTCGGCGCCTGCGGTGGAACCTCCCGCCTCAAGGCTGTCCAGGGCGGCCAGTATCTTTTCTTTTTCATCGCCGCGTGCCCCTTCAAGCACAACACCTGAAGAGCCGGCATACACCACGATGGAAACCCTGTCGTTTTCGCCAAGCTGCTCCACCAGGAGCTGGAACGAGGATTTCAGCAGCGGCAGCTTCATCGGGTGATCCATTGAGCCTGATACGTCCAGCAGGAATACGAGGTTGGATTTTGGCAGGTCCCCGTGTTCCACCTTTTTGCCCTGGATCGCTATCATCGCAAGATAGTTGTCTTTGTTCCATGGGCACGGCGCAAGTTCCGTCGTTACCGAGAACGGCACGTCGCCGTCCGGCTCAGGGAGGTCATACGAGAAGTAGTTGACCAGTTCCTCGATCCTGACTGCATCTCCAGGCGGTCTCATCCCGTTGCCGAGGAATCGTCTGACGTTGCTGTATGAAGCCGTGTCGACATCGATGGAGAAGGTGGACAGCGGTGAAATGCTTGCTTTCATCATGCGGTTTTCTTCTACAAACTTGTACTCTTCTGTGTTGTAAACCCTGTCGCTCTGCTCTTCCGAAAGGACTTCTCCGTCGGGTCCGTCGGGCATCACGCCGCCGTCGTACATTTCAGCCATCGCCACGGCTCCTGTCACTGATGTACTGTAAGCGGACGAGCCCGTGACTGAAGGTGAGTATGAAGCGCCGTTGGCAGCCGCTTCATCTTTGGACGCCATTTTACCGCCGCATGCAGCCATTGTCAGTGTCATGGCTGCGCAAAGCAATGTCGCCAGTAAAGCCTTCCCTCTCTTTTTCATTTTTGTTTCCTCCTTTTTGTATTTTTCTATCTGTCTAATACATTAGATTGGATAAATGACTTAAAAGTTCCAAATCGATCCCGGCTGTCTGAAATTCAGGACAAGACATCCTTGATAAGGCTATTTGGACTTTGCCGGATGGTTGGTTGACTGGCACCAGGTGCACTGGTTCGGCCGTATAATATGCGGCAGTCCGACGCCGTATAATATGGGGCAATC
>JAKOPX010000296.1 GCA_029778665.1 Bacillota bacterium
AGGGATTAACAATAAAAACATCCTGGAGTGGGAAACGGACGAAGGCACGGTAGCCACCACGGAACAGCTTGCCGGATACCTGCCTGAAGACGTTTTCATCGTAAGTGAAAGTTCTGTCCGGTGTCCGGAAGATGTCAGGAGGGCGGCTTCGGCAGGGGCCGGTGCCGTGCTTGTGGGCACAGCCATCCTGAAGGCAGCAGATCCGGCCGGAATGTACCGGGAGCTGGCAGGAGCGCTCGCACATCATCGATGAACCGGCTATAAACCAACGTATACTGCACGATACTGATAACCAATCGCCTGAAGGAGCGGTGGAAATGATTCGTGTCAAGGTCTGCGGCCTGATGACCGAAAGAGATCTGGAAACATGTATTGATGCCGGAGTGCATGCCCTGGGGTTTGTTGCAGATCATCCAGAGCCTGTTCCGTGGAACCTCACGCGGAGCGAGGCCGCGCATCTTATCAGCAAAGTTCCGCCTTTTGCATGCTCGTGTGTGGTGACTGGCGGCAACCCGGATGATGTCGCCGAAACCGCCATGAGCATCCGACCTCATGTATTGCAGCTACATCACAGGGAGACTCTCGATGATATATTACGTGTGGTGGAGCGCCTGAAGCCTGAAGGGATAAGGGTTATCAAGGCACTGCGCATCAGGGCGGACGGGCTGTGTGATTTCGAGATCGAAGATCCTGGCGAGGCAGCACGTGTCCTTTCGAAAACAGGCTTATCGGGCATACTTGTGGATTCCTTTACGGAAGACAAGCCCGGAGGGACAGGTATTACCGTCGACCTTGATACATTTATATCGGTAAAGGTAAACAGCACGGTGCCGGTGATACTTGCCGGCGGGCTCAACCCCGGGAATATCGGCGGCATCATCCGCGCAGCGCGTCCTTTCGCTGTCGATGTGCTGTCGGGAGTCGAAATTCGGCCTGGCCTCAAGGATCAGCGCAAAGTCAGGGAATTCATGAAAGAGGTCGCCAGGCATTCCTGATTTTATCCATACCGCATTTTATCTATAATTTAGGCAGAAAATTCGGATGCAAAAATCATACTATGCGAAGCCGTGATGCAGGCAGGTCATGCATCAGGGGTGCTTCGTGCACAACTGCTGGCCGGCTCATTTGCTCCAATGAGGGCGCAGGTCACTCGCCGTCCATGGCTCGGGACCAGCGCCGGCAGCGTCCATGCTGCCGGTTGAGGTGCCTGACACCTCATTCGAGCTGCATGACCCGGCCGCATTTGTAACACTCGCAGCCCATTGATGCCTGCCGGCCTGCATCACGGCTTCGCTCTGACCTGCGTTAGCTGACTGATTGTGTGGGCAGGACTGACATTGCTCCCACAGATGCCCGGTGCATGTCCGGCTGGCCTCACGGTTCTGATTCTTTCACCCAATTTTTTGATTGATAATTTATTAACTGTGTGTTATACTATCAAAGAAAAAAATTACACACACGGCAGGACGCCTGAAAAAGTGCCGTTTTACGGTGTTTTGGGCGGATGAAGGCTGTGGTGGCAAAAACTAAGGAGGTTATATATGTCAGTTATCTCAATGAAACAGCTCCTGGAAGCAGGAGTCCATTTCGGGCACCAGACCAGGAGATGGAACCCCAAGATGGCCGAATACATCTTCACGGAGAGGAACGGCATCTACATCATCGATCTTCAGAAGACCGTCAAAAAAATCGAAGAGGCTTATTTCTTTGTAAGAGAAGTCGTCATGAACGGCGACAGCGTCCTTTTCGTGGGAACGAAGAAACAGGCCCAGGATTCCATCAGGGATGAGGCTATGAGATGCGGCCAGTTCTATGTGAACGCCAGATGGCTCGGCGGCATGCTCACCAACTTCAGGACGATCCGGCAGAGGATCGAGAGGCTCAAACAGCTTGAAGCCATGGAAGAAAACGGCCTGTTTGAAGTGCTTCCGAAGAAGGAAGTAATCAAGCTTCGCGGTGAAAAGGAGAAGCTTGAGAAGTACCTCGGCGGCATAAAGGAAATGAACAGGCTGCCTGGCGCTTTGTTCGTCGTTGATCCCAGGAAGGAAAGGAACGCGATTCTCGAAGCAAGGAAACTCGGCATACCGGTCGTGGCAATTGTCGATACCAACTGTGATCCTGACGAGGTCGATTATGTCATACCGGGCAACGATGATGCCATCAGGGCAGTCAAGCTGATCGCATCGAAAATTGCGGATGCTGTTATCGAGGCCAATCAGGGCGAACAGTTCTCAACCGGAGAAGCGGACGGCGAAGGAAAGGCCGATGATGCGGCTGAAGCTGGCACGGCCGGTGAAGAACTGTCTGCGGATAATATGACTGAAGCTGCGGCAGAAATCGCAGCTGAGCCGGCAGCCGACGCTGCGGCGGAAGTGGCGGAATAAGCCGCTCAGTGAGCTTAAGTACAGGAAAGCTCTGCAGAATAATACCGCAAAAGGGTCGCCCGGTTCCGGCGGCGGAACCGGGCGTATGTACCTTGAGAGCACGGGAATAATGGCCGCCTGTGCGGTCAATAATATAAATATTAGTGTTTGGAGGAATACTGATGATTACAGCTGAAATGGTAAGACAGCTCCGTGAAAGAACGGGTTCAGGAATGATGGACTGCAAGAAGGCCCTGACGGAAGCAAATGGCGATATGGAAAAAGCGATTGAGATATTGAGGGAAAGAGGACTGGCTGCTGCTGCCAAGAAGGCAGGAAGGATCGCTGCAGAAGGTATCGTGGATGCCTACATACATGGCAACGGCAGGATCGGCGTCCTCGTGGAAGTCAATGTCGAAACCGACTTTGCTGCCAACAACGAGGAATTCAGACAGCTGGTAAGAGAGATCGCCATGCAGATAGCTGCCGCCAGACCGGAGTATGTACGCAGGGAAGAAGTCCCTGCCGAGGTCATTGAAAAAGAGATGAACATCCTCAGGGCTCAGGCAAGGAATGAGGGCAAACCTGAAAAAGTCATAGAGAAGATGGTCGAAGGCAGGATGGAGAAATTCTACAAAGACGTGTGTCTGCTCGAGCAGCCCTGGATCAAGGATCCGGACAAGACCATCAAGGAGCTTGTCGCTGAGAAGATAGCAACGATAGGCGAGAATATCAGCATAAGAAGATTCGCACGTTTCGAAAAAGGCGAAGGCCTTGAGAAGAGACAGGATAACTTTGCAGAAGAAGTTGCAAAGCAGATCAACGGTTGATAGAGATCAATAAAAAGGGAGCATACAAAATATGTTCCCTTTTTAGTGCGCTGGCAGGATTTTTTGTGTTCTTTGAAGAACAATTTATTTATGAGCGGGGGTAGCAGTCATATGGCGCTGAAATACAAAAGAGTACTTCTGAAACTCAGCGGCGAAGCGCTCGCAGGGAGCCGGAAGACCGGCATCGATTCGGAAGTACTGAACGAAGTAGCTGAAAAGATTAAACAGGCCCATGGGATGGGAGCCGAGATCGCTGTTGTAGTCGGCGGAGGCAACTTCTGGAGAGGCAGGAGCGGCGTTGGTATGGACAGGACGACAGCCGACCATATGGGGATGCTGGCGACAGTCATAAATGCTCTTGCTCTTCAGGATGCGCTGGAGTCGAAAGGCGTCCCGGTAAGAGTGCAGACAGCCATCGAAATGAGACAGATCGCGGAACCCTATATCAGGAGAAAGGCTGTCAGGCATCTTGAGAAAAAGAGGATCGTAATATTTGCATGCGGAACAGGGAACCCTTATTTTTCAACCGATACGACAGCAGCATTGAGAGCTGCCGAGATCGACGCGGATGTGATACTCAAGGCGACCATGGTGGATGGCG
Source organism: Bacillota bacterium (assembly GCA_029778665.1). Classification (GTDB taxonomy): domain Bacteria; phylum Bacillota; class Clostridia; order Acetivibrionales; family DTU013; genus DTU013. The sequence continues at coordinate 3,795 of JAKOPX010000296.1, forward strand.
TGTATGATTCCGATCCTAAAGTAAATGCTAACGCCGTCCGTTTTGAATCGATATCGTTCGCCGAAGCGCTGAACCTCAGGCTGGGTGTCATGGACTCGACGGCGATCTCGCTGTGCATGGACAATAAACTGCCGCTGATAGTTTTCGATCTGAGCGACCCTGAAAATATAATAAGGGTGCTGAAAGGCGAGAAAATCGGAACGACATTGTACTGATCCATAAATACAAAAAGGAGGGTTTCATATGTCAGAATACAAGGACATTGAAAGCAAAATGACCAAAGCGATAAGCGCCCTGAAGGAAGAACTTATAGGAATCCGCGCAGGCAGGGCCAATCCGGCTATTCTGGACAAGTTAACCGTGGATTATTACGGAGTACCCACGCCGATAAACCAGTTGAGCAGTATTTCCGTACCTGAAGCAAGGGTGATAGTCATACAGCCCTGGGAGGCAAAAATGCTCAAGGAAATCGAGAAAGCGATCCAGAAGTCTGACATCGGAATAAACCCCAGCAATGACGGCAAAGTGATCAGGCTCATATTCCCGCCGCTCACTGAAGAGAGAAGGAAAGAACTCTCTAAACAGGCGAAGAAGATCGGCGAGAATGCAAAGATCGCGATCCGCAACATAAGGAGAGACGCCCTCGAGGAGTTCAAAACACAGAAAAAGAACGGCGAGATAACGGAAGATGATCTGAAAGTTGCCGAGAACGATATCCAGAAAATGACCGACAAGTACATAGAAGAAGTCGACAAGCTAGTGGAACTCAAAGAGAAGGAAATAATGGAGGTATAAGCGGATGAAGGATTACTCCGGCTTCAGGCTGGAGGACGCCATGGAACAACTGAAAGCGCAGGGCTACGAGATAACTGTCCGCCTTACTGCATCTCCCAGACAGAGGGACATGGGGTATGGAACGGATTCGAGGGTAGTCAGGCAAAGACTGTTGGATAACAGAACGGTCGAGCTTTTGGTGTGCAATGTCAATAGCTGAATTACAAGGCTGTATATACAGCCTTGTTTATTTGGAACGCATTCAAGTTGTTTATCCTTATATAGTCCGGAGGTAACAGATGTGGTTGTTCAGGCGTAAGGCAAAGGACCCCGGTTTGGATACAGGCCGGAATCTGCCTGTACATATAGCGATCATCATGGACGGCAACGGCCGTTGGGCGTCCAGAAGGGGCCTGCCCAGGAATGCAGGGCACAGGGAGGGAGCCAACACGCTGAAAAGGCTCGTAAAGGAATGCAATTCCATCGGGATAAAGTACCTGACGGCTTATGCCTTTTCCACAGAGAACTGGAACCGGCCAAAGGAAGAGGTCGATGCCCTGATGGACCTCCTGCTGGAGTTCCTGCAGAACGCGGAAAAAGAACTGGCAGGCACGAATATCAGGATATCGGTCATAGGTGACACGTCCAGGCTGTCGGAGGAGATACGTAAAGAAATAAAAAGGGTGGTTGACAATACAGCTGCAAATACCGGACTGAATCTCATCATTGCCCTCAATTACGGCAGCAGGTGTGAAATTGCCGCCGCAGCAGCCCGCATGGCGAGGGATGTGAAGGAAGGCAGGCTTGATCCCGAGAGCATCGATGAGAAAACGTTTTCGGATTATCTCTAT
>JAKOPX010000043.1 GCA_029778665.1 Bacillota bacterium
CTGCTGACGGCACCGGAACGTCCGGAGACATATCGGATATCCCGGAAACAGCCGCCAATGGCCAGTCCGGCAATGGTCCTTCCGATGCCGCAGACGGTGCCGACGGGAATGAGGCTGCGGCTGGGAACTGATGTGTATCGGTTATACTGCAGGTCATCTGTATGAATACATTTTTTTATAGTATAATAATCTGAAATAGATACAGTGTTAATGCTGACGCATAATGCCCAGCAGTAGATGTTGTTAATTGTCCAGAAATTGACGGAGTTAGTGTCCGGACGTCACATAAGCACAACGCCCCCTCCAAAGGGGAGGGAGAATCAGGATAATTCTCCCTGTATGACCAACTTCACCATACGATCATCAATGATTCGTTTACCATTCTGCGCTCCATATATCAGGCAATGAGTGCAAACTTTGTTGACTAATCTGGCTGCCCCTCCGGAGTACCGGAATATTTCATCGATAGCCTGATCTGAAAAAATGTCATGTTCAGTACCTGCGTAGGAAAGGTGCGCTCTGATATACTCTTCCGTCTGTGCCCGGTCGAAATGAGCAAGCTTGCACTGGATATCTATACGCTGCCGGATCGCTGTGTATGATTGCATGTGCAGTTTGTTCCAAAGCTCGCTTTGCCCGACAAGGATCAGAGCCATAGGGCTCTGCGAGTCCATCTTGAAGTTGAGAAGGAACCTCACTTCCTCAAGCATCTCACGGTCCAGCAGATGAGCTTCGTCAACTATGACGACCGGCTGCAGATGCTGGAGGCCTCTCATCAGCTCGATCTCGTGATGGAGCTGCCGTTTAGCGTCGCCGCGGTAGAACATCGCCTCTACCCCCAACTGTGCCAGAAGCCCCTTGTAGAAGTGCCTCGGTGTCAGCTTTGAATCTGCCAGGTACAGGACTATGTACTTTGCCGGATCCAGAGAATCCTTCAGCATACGGATCACGGTTGTCTTGCCTGTCCCACAGTCGCCGGTGACCACAGCGAACAGTTGCCGCTGAGCCGCATATTTGAGCCGTCCCAATATCTCCTCCAGCATTACCGGCTGATATATATGGCTGGTCGGAACATCTCTTGAAAACGGAGTACTGGAAAAGCCGTAGAATTCTTCAAACATCTCTGCTTCCCTCCTTGTATACTGTCCTGTAGGAGATCGCAGGAGCTATACGCTGCTCACGTTCAAGGTTCTTCTGCATCGCCGCGTCCAGCAGCCTTGATGATCCGGCCGGTAACGGCTGTATGGATGCTGGCAGTTTAGGACGGCGCCCGACCCTGTCTCCGATCACAAGCTGTTTCGCTTTCCATGGAGCATATCCCTCATATTCGATGGTCAGTTCCTCTGTATCAGCAGGATCATATATGACATCAACAGTACACCCGATGAAGTTGAGCCCAACCTCGTACTTTTTCCCCTCAAAGCTGATGCAGCCTGTCTTGTCCACCTTCCGTTCCTCCCAGTGCAGGAATGCATTTGCTATGGTTTCCTGATCGATAAACTTCAATGCCTTTCTGTCCCGCTGATAGGCGGCGTTCGGGCTCAGCATATCCACCAGGGCGGAGTGTGGCTTGTTCTGGTAGCATTCCTCCAGCCATACATGGAACAACTGATTGAACTGCTCCAGCGTCTGTGGCTTGTTCAACGCTGCCTCCCTGAGAAATGAGTCTACTGTCTGGTTGAACTTCTCCACCTTCCCGGTCGCTTCCGGCGAGTAGGGCTTCGCATAAAGCAGCCTGATACCAAGTTTGGAACACGTCCTTGCCATCCATTTCGTACGATATTGCTTTCCGTTGTCAAAGTACACGGAGTCAGGAACTCCATACTTCAGGATCGCTTTCCGGAAGCAATCTTCAACGATGACCTGATCCAAAGTGGGATAGAATTCCGCGTGCAAAACGAAGCGTGTCGCGTCGTCGATAAAGGTGACCAGGTATACCTGCTTTTTTGTCCCGCCGGGACCGATCGGCAGATATGGACCGTATTTGATATCACTGTGCCATAGCATATTACGGCTCTTTTGCTGGTACCGCCTTGCCGCGGCGCCTGTTTGTGTGTACATCCTCATATGCCGTGCGCTGTATCCACGCTCCGCCAACTTCTCCTGAAGAGTGCTGCGTTTGATCTGTCCGGGACTGGCCTTCCCTTCCCATTCGAGTATCTGGATGATTTGCGCTACACTCCTGCCAGGTACCTCGCGGCGGAGGAGGATGGCCTGATCCAGTATATGCTGCGGGATCGCCTCTTCCGTCCTGCGTCGCCCCCTGCCTTTGGGTTTCAGTCCGTCAAAACCATCCTTCGCATACTTCGCCAGATATCTTCTCAAAGTGCGGTCTGACAAACCAGTCTGTTCGCATATCTCTGCCCGGATCTTTCTGGCCCTGGCCGGATCCAGACCTTCCGCCAGCAATGGTGACAGCAGTTGGACCCTCTGCGCCGCCAGTTCTTCTGCTTTCTTTTGATCCCTCATGTCGATCTCCTCCTTTTTCAGGTTATCAACATGAGTCTACTCTCTGCCTCTCAGGACAAAAATGCAAAACGGGTATGTATCCAATTATTTGTATTTGTTACAGGACGGACGATCCTTGCCAGCCAACCCGGAGCATTCCCTACAAGATCTATGGCCCTTTGGAATCCGGACATGGAAGAGCGGGTCACCTTCTTCGCAGTTTTCCCGCCAAGCCTTGCTGTGATCGACTCAAGACAGCCTGTGAAGTGATCCACATATCTCCTGAACCATTCCCGCCACCGCCGGATCGTCGAATCATCTGCCGCCACGCAAATGGTTCCTTCAGGATCGAGCACGGATTCGATGCTTTCACTGCAATGCCGCTTGTACGGTACCAGAATGTCAGGCAGTTCGTGATGGATACTCCTGCACACTTTGCAGCGAAGCCTGCGTATCCTGAGAATGATCCTGTTTCCTTCACTGTTGGTATATTTCCTCTTGCGGCTGCCAATTACTGAAAGCTGCCCGCCGCAGCACGGGCAGGATACCTGCTCCAGACTCCTGACTAAAAACTCCTGATTTACTCTTTTCAATCAGCTCATAATTTGATACAATGACCATACTGTGGGTGGCGCTTCTGGTACCCTTGCTTCGTACAAAGGTACATCAAAACAGAAGCGCTTTCCTTTTCCCTTCCTTAAAATTTCGTTATGGACATTATATCCGTCATCCTTTGGACAGGCAATACCATCAGCTTACTGACATTTCGAGGCAGCTAAAACAATACAGCACAGACAGAATTTAACCAGGGGGACAAAATGCAGTCAAAAGGCAGTGCTCTGATATTTCTTGCGGTCCTGGCGTTTCCGATAATCGCACTTTCAACGGATCACAATATTTTTTTCGCAGTAGCGGCAATACTGGTGACGCTGGAATCTGTCAAAAGCTTATACTACCTGATCGTATTCAACGGTTTTGAACAACCTGAACCGGACGAGGAATTTGAAGATGAACTGGAGGAGCTCATCGACATAGATGTCCGCAAATTCGGTGATGGCCTGAGTGTTGCCGTCCACATGGCCGTGATCGTTTTTACATTC
>JAKOPX010000297.1 GCA_029778665.1 Bacillota bacterium
GAAGCGCAGAAGGCGCTGGATTCTGCATGGAAATACCTCGACACCGAGCATGGCATGGTGCTGGTGAACCCTGCATATACAAGGTACCATGTCGAGCTTGGCGAGATCAGCTCGTATCCGCCGGGATATAAGGAAAACGCTGGCATATTCTGCCACAACAACCCGTGGATAATGTGCGCTGAAACGGTGCTCGGCAGGGGCGACAAGGCCTTCGAGCTGTACAGGAAGATATGCCCGGCCTACAGGGAGGAAATAAGCGATGTGCACAGGATGGAACCGTATGTGTACTCGCAGATGATAGCGGGCAAGGACGCCAGGAGGCACGGAGAGGCGAAGAACTCGTGGCTGACCGGAACCGCTGCGTGGAACTTCGTCGCGATATCGCAGTTCATTTTGGGCATCAAGCCTGATTACCACGGACTCGTCATCGACCCGTGCATACCGAAGTCGTGGGACGGCTTCACAGTGAGAAGGTATTTCAGGGGAGCCGTATATGACATAACCATCTCCAACCCGAACCATGTGAGCAAGGGCGTCAAGTCGCTCGCCGTGGACGGCAAGGAGTTCATCGGAAACGTACTTCCGATATTCGGCGACGGCAAGATCCATAAAGTGGAGGTCGTGATGGGCTGATCCCATGCCATGTCTTTCTTGAGCACAGGAGCATAAAAGCTTCTGTGCTTTTTCGTTTCTCAACCAAAACGAACAGTGTAAGGAAACTTCAAAAGTTGAGCGTACAAAACAAACAGCAATCGAATTTTTGTACACCCAACTTAATATTTTTTCAAGGAAATGTTTTTTACAGGCGGCCAGTCAGCGAACTTTATTTCATGTACTAAAAAAAGTACATAATATTGTTAAATATATGTCTTTTCAAGGTTGAAAAAACTGACACGGCATGATACAATGTATCTGGATAAATACAGTCAAAAAATTAACAAACATACTTCTAAATACCATTCGAAAACACTTTCTTTACGATTCACTCTGCATTGGAGAAGGCGACATTGCTAATCCGACCATAATGACGATGTAATGTGACAGCCGGCCGACAGCAACGCAGACTCCTTTCGGACGACCCAACATAAAAATTTTTACCGGAGATTGTTAAGGGATAAACAAAGTATTGCCCGGCATATCCGTCCGCAGCAGGCAAAACAATTATGCTGCGCGTAAAGGAGGTATCTATGGACAGTCAGGTCAAAACCAAAACCTGTGCATGCAAAAATGAAACTGAACAGGAAAAGTTCAGAAGGATCGAAGAGGTGATCGAAGAATACAGGGAAAGGGAAGGAAGCCTGATACAGATACTGCATCTGGCACAGGGCATCTATGGCAGCCTTCCTCTGAAGGTGCAGCAGTTTATTGCTGAAAAACTCGGGATACCGCTTTCTAAAGTCAGCGGAGTAGTATCATTCTATTCTTTTTTCACCACCGAGCCAAGAGGGGAAAACACCATCAGGGTTTGTCTCGGCACCGCGTGTTATGTGCGCGGCGGAAAGAAGATCATCGAAAAGCTGAGAGAGATACTGGACATAGAAGTCGGAGGGACTTCGAAGGACGGAAAATTCACGCTTGAAGTTATGAGATGTATCGGAGCCTGCGGGCTGGCGCCGGCAATGACCATAAACGACAAGGTGTACAAACAGGTCAATCCCGACAAGCTCAGCAGCATCCTGGAAAAGTATTGACAAGGAGGGAGAACATGCAAGTCCTCAACAAGGGCAGGAATATTGCCGTCAAAAGCAAAGCTGACCTTATAGCGATAAAAGAGGGGTATTACAAAAGCCTTGAAGGCAAAAGCTACAGGATACTGGTCTGTTCCGGCGCGGGCTGCATATCTTCCGATTGTCATGCGGTCAGGGATGCACTTGTTGACTGCCTTAACGCCAACGGGCTTTCAGACAGTGTCCAGTTGATCGAGACAGGCTGCATCGGCACATGCGATCTCGGCCCCGTTGTTGTGGTTGAGCCGCTCAAGCAGAAAGGCGGCGGAGAGCGGAAATCCGTATTCTACACGAAGGTGACGCCGCAGGACATACCGGAGATAGTGGAGTCGCACCTTGTACAGAACAGGGTCCTCACTGAGAAAACATACTTTGACCGCAAGCTGGATAAACACATCCCGTTCATGGAAGATATAGAGTTTTTCAGGAAGCAGACCAAAATAGCGCTGCGGAACTGCGGAAGCATCGACCACGGTTCGCTTGAGCAGTATATCGCGAACGACGGGTACATGGCGGCGGCGAAAGTGCTGGAAAGCTGCACGCCGGGGACGGTCGTCGAAGAGATCAAGAAGTCAGGACTGAGGGGAAGAGGCGGCGCAGGATTCCCGACGGGGATCAAGCTGGAGGCAGGGATGAAGGCGCAGTCCGGTGCCAAGCACCTGGTCTGCAATGCTGACGAGGGAGACCCGGGCGCGTTCATGGACAGGAGCATACTTGAAGGCGATCCGCACAGCGTGATCGAGGGCATGATCATATGCGGCTATGCCATCGGTGCGAACCAGGGCTATGTCTATGTCAGGGCCGAATACCCGCTGGCCGTGGAAAGGCTCGGCAAGGCCATCACGGATGCCAGGGAAGCCGGCCTGCTTGGGCGTGACATACTTGGGTCGGGCTTCGACTTCGATATCGAGATCAGGATCGGTGCC
>JAKOPX010000298.1 GCA_029778665.1 Bacillota bacterium
GAGGGGACAGGCCTTTCCCAAAGTTTTGCAAAGGCTTCGGAGCTGTACGACCAGCAGGTCGATGTGCTGAAAAAGCTTGAAACTTCATATAAGTCCTACCTTGCTGACGATCTTGAACGCTCGCGTGAACTTAAGAACAACTTGCTGCTGACGCTGGCCGTGATTGCCTTCGCATCACTGTTTATCGGTATGTCCGCAGCCTTGTGGCTTTCCGGGAACATACTCGTGCCGATACGTAACATGACAAACCTGCTGGATAAGGCCGGCAAGGGAGATCTTACAGGCAGGGTCAGGGACAGGAGACGCGACGAACTTGGCGAACTGGGCCAGAAAGTCAACGTAGTGCTCGACGGGCAGCAAAAGATGATCGAGCAGGTCAGGGACACAACGACCAATATCGGCAAGCTTAAGAACAACCTTACTGAGTTGTTCTCGCACAGCAGGGAGAATACCGGCAAAGTGACGAAAGGCTTCAGGAGCGTAATGGAAGGGCTGATGGCCATTGTAAAAACTCCCGTAAGCCAGACCGCGGCAGCGGCGGACGACACCGATATCCTTGCTGTGACTGCAGGAAAAGCCGTGGAGGACGGCATGAAGGCAATTGAGATAGCTGCGGACGGGGAGAGGTCCGTCCAGGAAGCGGAAGAAGTTATACGCAACGTTACAGATACGGTCAGGCAGATCGCAGCTTCCATAAACGAGCTTGAGGATTCGTCCGACAAGATCGGGAATATAACTGACACGATAACGGAAATAGCCTCGAAGACAAACCTGCTTGCTCTGAATGCCGCGATCGAGGCGTCAAGGGCAGGTCAGCAGGGCAAAGGCTTCACAGTGCTGGCTGAAGAGATCCGGAAGCTTTCGGAGCGGAGCAATGCCGCTGCAAAGGAAATAAGGAACCTGATAAACGAGATACAGGCGAGGATCAGGTATGCGGTCGACCGGATAGGCGACGGAGTTGCCGGTGTAGATGAGGGGGTCGGCAAGATCAACAGGGCAAGGAACAGCATCCTTGAAATGACGGAAATGATCGGCCAGATAGTGGATACCCTCAGGACTGCTGCGGATGCGATAAGCTCA
>JAKOPX010000044.1 GCA_029778665.1 Bacillota bacterium
AATCCGTCTCCTGAATCTTAATAAAAAAACTCCGCTTACCGCGGAGTTTTCTTGGAGCTGGTGGACGGATTCGAACCCCCGACCTGCTGATTACAAGTCAGCTGCTCTACCTGCTGAGCTACACCAGCACATTCAACTGCTTTTATCATTATAACAGATATTTTTCATTGTGCAAATACGGATAATCGTGCCTTTGACACTATGATAGTATAACAGGGGAATGCATGTGAGTCAACACCTTTTGCAATGAAATATTGTCCAGCACGATTGCTTCCCCATTCATGTCCTCTCAGTGTGTCTGGCCTGCTGCGAGGATAACTCCCGTTCCGTTTCTGCTATCTTATCCATATAGTGCTCAACAAGATCAGGATACTCTTTCAGGAACTCTCGCGCCGTGTCCTCAAGCCTGTATATCCCCCGCGTGACACGGGTGAACCAGCCATAGTAGTTGTCTCTCAATATATCTGATGTCTTTGGGCCGGTGCCCATTTTCCGGAGTTGGGCAGGCGACATGTCGCCGTATATCATCATGCAGCATGCTATATGTATCGCCTGCTCCCTGTAAGCTGTGATCAGCCTGGTCCTGTTGGCCCCGCCGGTATTGTAGTGGCCGCTGCGGCCAGCTGTCTCCTTTATTATACTGTACCTTTTCCGCCTGTTCGCACGAAGGCTTCTGGCGCGGTCAAAAGCCTGGGGATGGAGATGGACCTCCACCCGTCCGCCTTCTTTAGCCGGTTCGACCGTTATGAGCCCAAGCTCGAGCCTGCGCAGCAGGATACACATGTCCCTCCATGCGGCAGTCCTCCTTCCGCCTTTCGGGTACGGCACGGCCACATATACGGATTCAGTGACCCTCTGGCGCTTGACGGCCTGGCACAGCAGTTTGAGGTTGAAAGATGTCTTCATCTCGACAACGATCAATTCGTCACCCTTGATCGCAGTGAGATCGCACCCGTTCACTTCCCCTTGCACCTGGTATCCCTGTGCCTCGAGGTATTCCCGGACAGGCCCGTACAAATCGGTTTCACGTATCCTCATCTTTTACGCCCCCAAATAATCAGCCTTCGGTTTGCCCTCCCCTGATCAGTTGCTGTACTGCCAGAACCAGGAACATAAAGCAGG
>JAKOPX010000299.1 GCA_029778665.1 Bacillota bacterium
AGAACTGTCCCCGAAAAGCAGAACTGTCCCCGGAGCGGCAAGCCGAAAAAACTTGCAGTTATTTCTGTTACTATTATAATATTAAGCATCAGGTATAATAAGCATTGGGCACATGTGGGAATATAAACAACAGGACCGGAGTACAGTGATGTCGATAGTAGCAGAGAATCTGTCATATACGTATATGCCGGGGACACCTTTCGAGAGGGTTGCCCTCAAAAATATAAACCTGAAGATAGAGGACGGGGAATTCGTCGGTATCATCGGGCACACAGGCTCGGGCAAGTCTACGCTGATACAGCATTTCAACGGCTTGCTCAAGCCGACGGAGGGGCGCGTGCTCATCAACGGCATGGACACCACCGGCAAGGACCTCAAGGAGTTGAGGAGGCATGTCGGTATCGTGTTCCAGTATCCCGAGCATCAGCTTTTCGAAGAGACCGTCTACAAGGACATAGCTTTTGGCCTGCGCAGGCAGAACATGACCGAGGATGAGACCAGGGATGAGGTTGTAAAAGCAGTTAAGGCTGTCGGGCTGAATGAGGATGTTCTTGAGAAGTCGCCATTTGAGCTGTCGGGCGGGCAGAAGAGAAGAGTCGCGGTAGCAGGTGTGCTCGTCATGAAGCCGTCCATACTGATACTTGACGAACCGACGGCCGGACTTGACCCAAGGGGCAGGGACGAAATCTTCGGATTCATCACTGATATACATGAAACGATGGGCATCACCGTGATCCTTGTGTCCCACAGCATGGAGGATATCGCCAGGCTGGTGGACAGGGTCATCGTGATGAACGGCGGCGCCATTGAGATGGACGGCAGGATCGAGGATGTGTTTTCCGACATCGACAGGCTCGAAAGGATCGGACTTTCGGCACCTCAGGTCGCTTATCTCATGAAAAGGCTGAAGGCTGTGTTCCCGGATATTAACGACAGAGTCTATACAGTATCTGCTGCAAGGGATGAACTGCTGAAACACCTGAAGAGGAAGGGGGCCTGAGCCATGCTGAACACAAACATCACCATAGGCCAGTATATCCCCGGTGATTCCGTCATCCACAGGGCGGATCCAAGGACGAAGATCCTTTTGTCGATCGTGTTCATGGTCGTCATATTTCTTGTGAATTCCTTCTGGACATTTACGGCTATGGCTCTGTTCGTTCTGCTGACGGTCGTTATTTCCGGCGTTCCGATGAAATATACCCTGAGAGGCCTTAAACCGATCATGTTTATCATCATATTTACCGCGGTGATAAACATATTTACTACAGGAGGAACTCCCATATCGGACAAGGTGCCTTTCAGATATATTACATGGGAGGGCGTGGCACTGGCACTCAAGCTGGCTGTAAGGCTTGTGCTCGTCATAATAAGCGGGTCGCTGCTGACATTCACTACAACCCCGATATTACTGACCGACGGCATCGAAAAACTGCTGTCGCCGTTCAGGAGGATAGGCGTGCCCGCCCATGAGCTCGCCATGATGATGTCCATCGCATTGAGATTCATCCCGACGCTGCTGGAGGAAACGGACAAGATCATGAAGGCGCAGGCGGCAAGGGGCGCGGATTTCGACACGGGCAACCTTGTACAGCGTGCAAAGAGCTTTGTGCCGGTACTGGTGCCGCTGTTCGTAAGTGCGTTCAGGAGAGCGGATGAACTTGCGACTGCGATGGAGGCAAGATGTTACAGGGGCGGCAAGGGGCGGACCCGTCTGCGCGATCTTGAATTCACCAGTATCGATACCAAAATTGTCATAGTGACGTTTATATTTTTTACCGGCCTTTTGCTGCTTGAATACCTGTAAGTGATCAGCGGGTGGCATAATAGCCCTGTACGGCACTTGGTTCCTTGCAGCACAACACTGTTTGACTGTATGTACGCAGATACGGTAATGTGATGCGAATTCTGCGATGCGGGCGGGGATCTGCCCTGACAAATAAAACGTAAATGGAGGTTTCCCATGCAGAGATTAAAGGATAAAGCCGTAAGTTTTCTGAGGAAATACGGTATGGATGCGGAAAGTGTGGACCTTGAAGCGAATTGCCGGGCATTCATCGATGAGATGAAAAACGGACTTGAGGGCAGCGGGTCGTTGCTCATGATACCCACATATATCAGCATGGATGGCGAAATACCGGTGAATGAGCCTGTCATATCCATCGATGCGGGTGGGACCAATTTCAGGGTCGCTGTAATTCACTTCGATGAGAACAGGAAACTCGTGATAGAGGATTTCAACAATTACCCGATGCCAGGGTCAAAAGGAGAGATTTCAAAGGAAGAATTCTTCGGGACCATGGCTGAGTACATCCGGCCTGTGCTGCACCGGAGCAGCAAAATCAGTTTCTGCTTCTCGTATCCGGCCGAAATAATGCCGGACAGGGACGGCAGGATCATCAAGTTCAGCAAGGAAATAAAGGTCAGGGATGTCAAAGGTGAACTGCTGGGCAAAAACATATTGGATGAACTCAAAAAGCGCGGGCTTCCCTCGGACAAAAGCATCATAGTCCTCAATGACACTGTGGCCACACTTCTTGCAGGCAGGGCGGCTTCGCCCGGCAGGATTTTCGACGGATATATAGGATTTATCCTCGGTACGGGCACAAATATATGCTATGCCGAAAAATGCGGCAATATCGTTAAGGTGCCTGAACTCGCTGCAAAAGACGGTTCGGTCCTGATAAATATGGAATCCGGCGGATATGACAAAGTGCCGAGGGGCAGGATCGACGAGGAGTTTGACAGCACAACTCTGAATCCCGGCGATTTCAAATTCGAAAAGACCATTTCCGGTGCATACCAGGGTGGACTGGCACTGGCTGTGATAAAAAAGGCGGCAGAAGACGGACTGTTCTCCGCCGGGTTCGCCGGGGAGATCAGTAAAGTGGGCGAACTGGCAGCAAAGGAAATCGATGATTTCCTCTACTATCCGAAGGGTGATAACGTGCTGGCGCGTTGCTGCTCGAAGGGCAACAGCGAAGACGGCATCCTGCTCTACTACATCATCGATAACCTGTTCGAGAGGATTGCCAGGTTCGTTACATTCAGCCTTACAGCAGTGATGGAGAAGACCGGCAACGGCAGGGATCCCCTTGCACCTGTGTGCATTACCGCCGACGGTTCGACATTCTACAAGTCCAAGCTTTTCAGGAGTAAGCTGGACCATTACGTCAAGGTCTACACTAATGATGCAAAAGGAATATATTGCGAGTTTGTGAAAGTGGATAACGGTACACTGGTTGGAACGGCGATCGCAGGATTGCTGAACTGAGGGCTTTCGGAACCGTGACGCATACATTTTCGGGAGATATGAGCGAAGTTTGCCTGCACCGGGGCCTGCCCTGTACCCGGACGCAGGCATACAGACTGGCTGCGAATTTCAGGTACCAGGTATTATGAAAAGGAACATCAAGCTTGTAATCGAATATGACGGTACGGCGTACCACGGTTGGCAAAGCCAGGACAACGCGGTCACGGTCCAGGATACCCTGACCGCCGCAGTCCGCAGGCTCACCGGCGAGAACTGCAGCCTCACGGGCTCGAGCAGGACCGATACAGGTGTCCATGCTCTGGGTTTTGTATGCAATTTTTTCACCGGCTCGCCCATTCCGGCGGACAAGTTTTCATTCGCCCTGAACACGATGCTCCCGGATGACATCAGGGTCGTGAGTTCCGAGGAGGTCCCGCATGATTTTCACTCCCGTTTCAGTGCAAAGGGGAAGAAATACCTTTACTATATTTACAACTCGACTTTCGCGTCAGCCCTGCTGCGCCACAGGGCATATCACGTCTACTACCCCCTGGATGTGGATGAAATGGACAAGGCGGCGAAATATTTAATCGGGACCCACGATTTCCTGGCATTCAGCGCATCAGGATACAGTGCGAAGACGACTGTCAGGACCATAACGGAGGCAACAGTTTCCAGAGTATCACAGGCGCAGCATTTCGTCCATCCGAAAGACGGACAGCTGATAGAATTTTCCGTCACCGGGAACGGATTTCTGTACAACATGGTCAGGATAATGGCCGGCACCCTTGTGGAGGTAGGCTTTGGCAAACTCAGGGCGGAAGACATCCCTTACATCATGGAGAGTCTTGACCGCAGACGGGCGGGCAGGACGGCCCCGGCCCACGGGCTGTACCTGGCAGAGGTTTACTATTGAGTGGGTTTCTGTATTGGTCCAGCATGCTCAGGACTTGCATAACCATACGGCTCTTCACGGGCAGGCCCGGGACCGGTTCAGGCGTTCCGTCTTTCCGCAGATGCAGGTTGTTTTTGTAAGACAGTATTTCCCAAATGATCCACATGCAATGATCGATATCATTGATAAACGTCGATAACTGCAAAACGGGAAAGACATTTTTTTATATGGGCGAAAGAATCAGGGCGGGCAGTCTGTTTTGATTGGATTCAATGTATGCTCGGGAGCCGGGCGGAAAGCCGCCGGACAGGCATTAAAAAGTGAAATGACGGATGATTATAAGGGAGATATGGGCATATTCAGGCTATAAACAAGAGATAATGAAAGATAAATTAAATTTATCGGATTTTCACTTGACATGTGCGCCGAACCTGTATTATCATAGTAAAGTGCCTGAAAGACCGGCATGTTTTAAGCTGTGTCAAAGGCCGGCTTTAATATATATATACGAAGTGATCGAGGAGGATAGGTGACAGATGAAGACTTACATGGCAAAGGCTGAAGAAGTCAAAAGAAAATGGTACGTAGTCGATGCCGCCGGCAAGCCGCTTGGAAGACTTGCAAGCGTAGTTGCAAGCATATTGAGGGGAAAGCACAAGCCGATATATACGCCTCATGTGGATACAGGAGACCATGTTATAGTGATCAACGCCGATAAGGTCGTCCTGACCGGCAAAAAGCTGGAACAGAAGGTTTACAGGCGCCATTCAGGCTGGCCGGGCGGACTGAAGGAAACCAAGTACAAACACCTGATGGAGAAGTCGCCTGAAAAGGCAGTTGAGCTTGCAGTCAAGCGTATGCTCCCTCACAACAGCCTCGGGCGTGCAATGTTCAGGAAACTCAAGGTCTACAGGGGACCGGAACACCAGCACCAGGCTCAGAAACCTGAAGTACTTGAAATCGATGTTTAATGTGGAGGGAGGATAAGAACGATGGCAGCTAAAATACAGTATTACGGAACAGGAAGAAGAAAGAAATCGGTTGCCAGGATCAGGCTTGTACCTGGTGAAGGCAAAATAATCATAAACGACAGAGACATAGATGATTATTTCGGGCTTGAGACCCTTAAAGTTATCGTGAGACAGCCGCTGGTACTTACCGGGACAGCAGGCAAGTTTGATGTTCTGTGCAATGTTGTCGGAGGCGGATTGTCAGGCCAGGCCGGCGCCATAAGGCACGGCATCGCAAGGGCGCTTGTGAAGGCTGACGAAGAGCTCAGGCCTGCTCTGAAGAAGGCGGGCTTCCTTACAAGAGACCCGAGGATGAAGGAAAGAAAGAAATACGGCCTCAAGAAGGCAAGAAGAGCGCCTCAGTTCAGCAAGAGGTAACAAAG
>JAKOPX010000300.1 GCA_029778665.1 Bacillota bacterium
ATAGACTGAGAGAACGCTCAGGATGTAGAGTCCAAAAAAACAGATTGAACAGACGATAGTTAGGGTCCGGGATTCAGGGAGATGGAACTCAAAGGTATGGCTCTTTCGGATCGCAAGCCACAGGAGGCAGGAGATGAGAGCCAAAATCCCGGTGAGCAAATAGATCACCTGGCTGAACTCCCTGCCCAGATAGACAATCAGCATTAGTGAGAGGATAACCCCTGCAATGGCAAGTGTCTTATCCAGGTCACGCAGAAGAAGCGAGTCTTTTAACCCCATGTCATATCTCTTCCAGCACTTCCTTCCACCGAGCAACCACGTTTTCAAACGTAAAATTCTCCTCCACAAACTGCCTCCCGTTCCCAGCGATCCGCTCCAGGTCCGGAGAGTTCAGCACCCGGATCACGTTCTCCGCGATGCATTCGGGCGAGTTATTCTCCATAATAAATCCGGTCTTTCCATCTATTATAACATCCGGTATCGCGCCGACCGGCGTCGCGAGCACCGGGGTCCCACAGGCCATGGCCTCGAGCATGATGTTCGGGAGCCCCTCGGTATAGGAGGGGAGGACAAGGAGCCGGAGGTGGTTCAGGTAGGCGGGGAGGTCGTCGTGGGGGATCCAGCCCGGGAGGTCAACGCGGGCGGTGAGCCCCTCTTCCTGCAGGGAAGCCTCGATCGTCTCTTTCAACTGCCCGTCCCCACCGATGAGCACGCGGAGGTCCTCCCGGTCGCCGAGGATGGCAGGGAGAGCCTCGGCGAAGTGCTGGACACCTTTTTCTCTACTAAGACGACCAATATAACCGATGCAATAGGGTCGATCGGTAAATTTATGGGTCTGCCTAAAGTTATCATGCAAGTAAAACAGATGGCCATTACCTATGACTTTTCTGGGAGGCAGGTCCATAAAGCGAACAACGTGCGGAGATTCTACGCCAATATATGTAGCTGCATTGAAGGCCAACAGTTCCAGTATCCTGTTTGAGAAATAATAGTAATATCTTTTGTAGAATAGGGCAGTTCTATAGATCAGACGAGCGTTAGTAGAGCCAGAAGCCACTGCAGTCAAAACAGATGTTTTTCTGAGAAACCTAGTTGTAATCGTAGGTAATAGCAAGACACCAGATAATATGAACGTAAGACCGTCAAAATGCTTGCGTATCCTTATCAAACATAGAGATATTTTTATCTGTGCAACAATATTTGTATGCAGTTTTATAAAGAAGGTTTCCTCGCTTTTGAGGAGGCATCCCTATATCTAAAACCGTGATCTTTCTACTTGTTCCCGTATTATCAGAAAAATTACCTGTAATGAGAAACATTTCGTTCACAAGCGGTGAAAGGCTTCTTAAAAAGTTATTTATGATAGTATAATAACTCCCGGATCGAGTTTGAAGGGGCGCCGTGATTATACAAATATTTAATTCTCGATTTTTCTCTGATTTGACCAAAAACACCACCCACAAAACGGTTTGCTGATAATCCTCGTCTATTACTTGTCACGCGGCCAATAAGAATCTTGAAACGTCTTGCTACAGTTACAGGTACACCCGAGACTTGCAGGTTCTAATCCGATGAACACAGTTAGTGGCGATATGTAGGGTGGGATTAGAGACATCTCAAAACCTCCCGAACAACACGTTCCCCTGCCTTTCCATCCCCAAAGGGATTTTCCCATGACCTCCTCAATGCTAACATCTTCTCAACACACTTCAACATCACATCTGGCTCAGTCCCGGCAAGGACGTTTGCCCCGACCTCGACCGTCTCAGGTCGTTCCGTGTTGTCCCGCAGGGTAACACAGGGCACACCGAGGATGCAGGACTCCTCCTGCAGACCTCCCGAATCGGTCAGAACGAGACGCGCATTTGCCTCAAGCTGCAGGAAATCCAGGTAGCCAAGCGGTTTTGTTACGCAAATTCCATCCAGGGAGAGGCCAAAGGCCTGAACCATCTTTGCCGTCCGGGGATGCATTGGAAATACAATGGGCAGAGAGAACTCGTTCCGGATAGCCTTGAGACCCTGAAGGATCCCTTCTAATCGCTGCCTGTTATCGACATTTTCCGCCCGATGAGCGGTGACGAGGAAGAAACCTTTTGAGGTAAGGCCCAGTCGTTGCAGGAGATCGTTTTTTCTCCGGGCTATTGCAAGGTTCTGCTCCACCGCGTCCGCGATGGTGTTCCCGGTGACAAAGATCTTCTCTTCCGGGATCCCCTCAACCATGAGATTCTTCTTTGCTGTTTCAGTCGGTGGGAAGAGCACATTAGATATGTGATCCGCAACAATCCTGTTAATCTCTTCCGGCATTCGTCGATCAAAACTCCGGAGACCTGCTTCCACATGACCTACTTTGATGTGGAGCTTCGACGCGGCAAGGGCACCTGCAAGGACCGTATTCGTATCCCCCTGGACTAGTACGGCCTTGGGCTTTTCCTCCAGCAGGATCTTTTCGATCCCGACCATTATCCTCCCGGTCTGCTCGGCATGGGTGCCTGAGCCGACATCGAGGTTGTACCTCGGCTCGGGCAGCTCGAGGTCCTCGAAGAATGCCCGGTCCATGTCGTAGGAGTAGTGCTGGCCGGTGTGGAGCGTGAAGTAGTCCTCACCCAGGGCTTCACAGGCCCGGATGATCGGGGACATCTTGATGATTTCTGGGCGGGTGCCGAGGATAATTGCAATCATAGTGGTCTACCTTGTAAGGAAACAGTTTCGCTTGTAATTCGAATTAATTCAGGCTTTCTGTGAGGGGAACCCTCCTATGACCGGTGTCGGGCTGTGTGAGGTTCAGACAAGGCTGTCACACCGGCCTGCCTCTGAGCAGGGTCCAGTTCCCTGTAAATTTTAAGCAAACGCTCTTCCATAATCTTCCAGCTGTACTTTGTTTCATAGGCCCTGCGGCCATTCTCGCCAAGGCGTCTGCAGAGGGCTGGATCGTTTTTAAGTGTTAGGATTGCACGCTTGGTCGCATCAACATCACCATACGGCACAACAATGCCGCAGTCCTCTTTCCTCACAATCTCGGCCATCGTCGTCTCATCACTGACCAAAATCGGTTTCCCACACATCATCGCTTCAAATAATTTATTGGGGCTGGCATAGTGGTTATTGGGGACGCTGGGATCATAGAGAGCAAAGAGTAGATCCGACTGTAATGTCCTCCGAATGACCTCATCATAAGGGATCGTTCCGATGAACGTGACGTGGGGCTCCTGTTCACTTATAGATCGTAGATGCCCTGCATAGCATCCATAGCCAGCAAGTTCGACCTGAACACCTCCAATTTCCTTTGC
>JAKOPX010000301.1 GCA_029778665.1 Bacillota bacterium
GTGACAAGCCCGTTATATGTCGAAATCGAAGAGACCGCAAGTATGATGATCACAAGTGCGGCGATGCCCAGCTTGATCCACCTTCCGTAGATCCAGGATTTGTAATTCATGTCCATGGAACCTCCTTACTTCATTCAGGACCGCATTTACTGAGATATATATCCCTTTGTCTCTATATGTTAAACGTGTAGGATCGTTTAATTGTCTGAAATGGACCGCAGGGGGATCTGAAAGGGATCACACGATTGCCCGGGAAGGACCCGTCAATTGCCTGGAACGGGTCGCGCTGCTGCCCGGGATCGATCCCGGGATCGTCCGGAATCGATCGCACTGTTACATGGAATCGATCCGGCAATCGGCCCCAAGGGATCCCGGCAGCCATACGGATGCCTTACAGCAGCACTTCCGTCACGAAGCTTTTCCATGGGATGTTTACGGCCGCCCCGTTGCTTATGATATCATCGATGTGGAGCAGCAAAGGAAAATCTTCAGCAGATGCCTGGCCTTTTTCGATCCGCTTCCTGACCGCGGATGCAGTGCGTTTCGCTATCACGACCGATTCCAGCGTTACCCCTTCCAGCGATTCCATCGCC
This sequence comes from Bacillota bacterium, assembly GCA_029778665.1. Taxonomy (GTDB): domain Bacteria; phylum Bacillota; class Clostridia; order Acetivibrionales; family DTU013; genus DTU013. The sequence goes on from JAKOPX010000301.1 coordinate 594, forward strand.
TTTTCAAACGTCATCCCCCTGCCCAGCAGCGTACCGAGACGCCGGGTGCGTCCGCCATATATCGTTACATACAGGTCGCCTGCCCCGGGTACTATGTTGTCATCCGCACAGCCGGCCATTTTCAGCAGCAGACGCATCTCCCTGATACTCTGAGCAAACAGAGCGGCCTGGGGATTGTAGTGCAGTTCGCAGCCTTCACCACATTCGCGCTCCGCCAGACCCACAGCCAGCGTCACAGCCAGTGCATAGGCGTTCTTGAGGGCAACGGCGCATTCTATCCCCCGCACATCCGTGGACAGGCTTATGTGGTAATAATCCGTCTCAAGCATGGACTTCAGCCTGCGCAGTACATTTATATCCCTGCCGCAGAAGAAAACGGCGGAGTGGCGCCGGTCCGCCAGTTCATAGCTGGTACATGGACCTCCGATGGCATTCAGCGACAGCTGCCGGCTGCCCAGCTTGCTTTCATAGTATTCCGGGTAGCTGATAAGCCCGCCTTCCGGGGTATCATACATGCCTTTAGTCACGGACAGTACAGGCAGGCTGTCTGGTATGGCCGGAAGCACACTGTCAAGGAACCATTCGACTCCGAAACTGCTCACCCCGCATATCAGCAGGTCCGCTCCCCTGGCAGCGTCTTCGAACTCTTCGAACAGGAAATAACGGGTGCCGTCAGGAAGCCGGCGCTTCAGCGTGGGATGCCAGCCACTTTCGCGGCAGTTTTCTATTATTCCACGGTCCAGCGGCGTACCCACCAGCTGTACTTCATGGCCGTTGTCACGCGCCGGGAAACTCAGCGCCGACGCCATCACCCCGGCGCCCACGACAGTGATGATGCTCATTTCCACCTCTCCTATTCTGCATAAATTGCCCTGCTTGCTTATAGTTTTGCTTTCGAATGGATGCAGTTTATCGTCCGGTTTTCACTTCCGGTTTTCGGGCCCTCAGGCTGCGGCCTTCACTGGAATAACCAGGGGGCATATCTTTCACAAGGATATGCCCCCAAACAAGACCTGGTATACTCTTACTTCACGGTATACTTATTGAATCACCAGGGACCGCAGGCCGGAATGTCACCACGGCAGGATGTCGCCGGTATGTGTCATGAACATCTGGTCCCTTGGCACTTCATCGATATTGACTGCAATGTTCACTATATTTTCCGCGCTTTCGTCGGGCGATACAGAATGTTTGCTTGCAAAGGCGCCCGGACCGCCCATGGGCGTGCGGAGCCAGCCGGGATGGAAGTTGATCACCCGTGCCGAACGGTCCCAAAGCTCATTGGACAATATCTTCGCTCCCATGTTCAGCGCCGCCTTCGACATGCAATAGCAGTATTCCTGCTTGCGCCTGCTGCCGCCTATGCTGCCGGCTTCCGAGGAAATGTTCACGACCAGTGTCCCTTTCTGTATCAGCGGCCACACTGCCTTGCAGATGCGGAGCGCCCCCAGGGCATTGACATTGAACATGTGCAGGCCTGCATCGAGGTCGGTATGTTCAAGTCCGGTCTTATCCTCAAACCTGTATATCCCGGCCACGTTATAGATAATGTTCAGCTGTCTGCCAGCCGCCAGCACATCTTTGACTGCTTCGGCAACGCTCTCTGTCGAGCCTATGTCACACTGATATATGCTCAGTTTTTCCGACGCTTCCGCCAGGCTTCTGAGTTCGTCGGTCAGATTGTAATCTATGGCATAGACCCTGTCTCCCATATCAAGATGTTTCCTGGCTATGCTGTAGCCAAGTCCGCGCCCTGCGCCAGTTACGATTATAGTTCTTTCCATAATGGTCCTCCTTTTGCTGTGTTATGTATAGGGTGAATACTTCTTCGGTATTTTCTTCATTTCTGCTTCAGTCAGTTCAGTCCGGGCGATACATGCGGCCATGTTAAACTGCGGTGCGACCGGTCACCTCGCCGAGAATCTGTAGATCGTAGTATGCCTGTACTCTTCACCTGCTTTGAGGAAAGGCGACGGGAAATGTTTGTGTTTCGTGCCGTTGGGAAAATACTGGGTCTCAAGGCAGAGGGCGCTCCTCTTGTCATACACTGCTCCGCCCTTACCCGTGACACGTGTTATCATGTTGCCGGAGTAAAACTGTATGCCGGGTTTCGTCGTGAACACTTCCATGAACCTTCCGCTCTTCGGATCATACAGTTCGGCAGCTTTTTCAGGCTCCTTCCCGCTGACATTGAGGACCCAGTTGTGATCATAGCCCCGTCCGCAGGCTATCTGTTCATAATCCGATTCAATGCCCTCCCTTACCGGCCTGGGCGTTCTCAGGTCCATCGGGGTACCCGACACGTCCCTTATTTCTCCGGTAGGGATACATTCATTGTTTATAACGGTGAAGCGGTCTGCATTTATCATGATCCGGTGGTCCAGTATGTCTCCCGATCCATGGCCGGAAAGATTGAAATATGCGTGGTTGGTGAGGTTCACGACAGTGTCCTTGTCCGACACTGCAAAATAGTCTATCCTGAGGCTGTTGTCATCTGTAAGCGTATATGTGACCTTTACATCAAGGTTCCCCGGATAATTCTCCTCTCCGTCCGGGCTCAGGTATGAAAGCTGCAGCGCCTGTGCACCGTCCTTTTCAACCGGCTCGGCCTGCCAGATCACCTTGTCGAAACCGCGGTTCCCGCCGTGCAGATGGTTCCTTCCATCGTTTTTCGCCAGGTGGTATGTAATGCCGTTCAGTTCGAATTCCGCATCCTCGATCCTGTTCCCGTGTCTGCCGATGATAGCGCCGAAATACTGTCCAAGTTGCAGATACTGCTCGAGGTTGTCGTAGCCGAGGTTCACATCATCTATATGCCCGTTCCTGTCCGGCACATCGATGCTTACGATGATCCCTCCGTAATTGATGATGCCTACCGACATATTGTTCCTGTTGCTCAGCCTGTACAGGTAAACTTCCGTACCGTCAGGCATTTTCCCGAAAAGACTCTTTTCAATACCCATAGAAATACCTCCGTTCGATAAATGTGCCGCACTGCGCATGTATTTATCAATAAATCCCGCACCAAGTATTTTACCATATATTATTGCCCGTACCAAACATTATCATCATGGCAAAACCGGCACAAAAAAACTGCCGGCACCTGGGATGCCGGCAGTTTATCGCTTATGATCATTTCTTTATGTTCTTTATAGCTTTTTCGGCGAAGCTGTTGTCGACCAGTTTTTCGTAAGGTGCTTCCTTTTCAAGCTCGCCGGCAGTCTTCATTACTTCCTGCAGCAGGTCCAGCGATTCCTTTTTCATGATCGGGTCCGTGCACCAGGTGTCCTGCTCCTTGTAACGCTTTACAACGGTGACGAGAAGATCCATATCGGAATCGGGGAAAGAATCCTTCAGTGCTTCAGCCACCTCTTCCGGCGTGTGGGTGTCCACCCATACCTGTCCCCTGTAAATTGCATTGGTGAATTTCTGTATGATCTCAGGGTTCTTCTTTATGTAACTTTTCTTTGCATAGTATGCCGTATACGGGATCTCGCCGCTGTCCCGTCCTATCGAAGCCACTATGTAACCCTTGCCTTCCCTTTCCAGGGTCGAGGCCACCGGCTCGAACAGCGCCACGTAATCCCCCATACCTCCGGTGAACGCTCCGGCCATAAGCGCGAACTGGGTGCTGGTATCAAGCTCAACATCCACGCCGGGCATTACGCCGTGCTTCTTGAGCACATACTCCAGCGTCATTTCAGGCACGCCGCCCTTTCTGCCGGCGATGATGAGCTTACCTTTCACATTGGTCCATTTGAAATCCGGCTCAGGCTGCCTTCCGACCAGGAACGACCCGTCACGTTTCGTGAGCTGCGCGAATACGACTGCATGGTCCTCTTTTCCTTCATTATAGACATAGATCGCAGCCTCCGGGCCTGAAAAACCGATGTCCGCCTGGTTGGAAAGCACTGCCGTCATTACCTTGTCGGCCCCCTGCCCGTTTATCAGTTCGATGGACAGGCCCTCCTCCTCGAAAAAGCCAAGGTTGAGCGCAACGTACTGGGGCGCGTAGAAAATGGAGTGAGTAACTTCATTGAGCCTTATCTTTACAAGGTCTTTCTCACCGCATGCAGTAAAGCTGATTATAATGCTTATCGCAAGTATGACAGCCAAAAGAACCCTTATAAATTTCATCGACATTCCTCCTTCCGGCCGATATCACTATACCCATGTTATCCTTGTAACTCCCGTTGCCAGGTGACCTGCCGCTGCCAGGCGCAATTACCCTGTGCCGCATGGTGCTGATCCGCGGTTTCCTCTGCCGTGCCGCACCGCATGTGTACAACAGTCCGTAAACCACGCCGGCAGCTGTTCCGCTGTATTTCCCGCGGCTCTTTAATGAGCTGAATGTTTTCCGCTTTTTACCAGAATTTTCTCGATATACACGACACCCTGGTACATAAGGGCGGCTGCTATCAAGAGGATAAGCACGCTCGTCATGACAAGGTCCAGCTGGAAAACCTGCCCCCCGTACACGATCAGGTACCCGAGACCGGCTTTCGAAACCAGGAATTCGCCAACGATGACGCCTACCCACGATAGCCCGACATTAACTTTCAGAGCATTGATTATTACCGGGTAAGACGATGGCAGCACCACTTTTGTAAGCACCTGGAGCCTGTTTGCCCCGAAAGTCCTGACCAGCTTGATTTTATCGCCGTCCACCGACACGAAGCCATTCAGCACTTCCAGTATCGTCACGATAAGCGAGATGGTAAGCGCTATGGCTATTATGGATGCCGGCCCTGCACCGATCCAGACGATAAAGATCGGTCCGAGCGCTATCTTGGGGAGGCTGTTGAGCACCACCAGGTACGGTTCCAGGACCTTCGACAGGAGCTCGGACCACCAGAGTATCACGGCTATCAGCGTGCCCGCTGTCGTTCCGAGCATAAATCCGATCACAGTCTCAAGGCATGTTATCCCTGTATGGTAGAACAGCTTGCCCTCCCGGTACAGTCTTGCGATGGTCTCCGCTATCCGTGACGGCTGGCTCGTGATGAACGGATCTATCAGCTTGAGCCGCGCCAGCAGTTCCCAGAGCGCGAACACGGCAACCAGCAGGAACAGGCGCAGTACAAGGATCAGCGTTTTTCTCATCCTGACCTTTTTCAGGTATTCCATATGCTCTTTTGAAATGCCTTTGCTGTTCATGCCGATCTACCCCCCGGTGCGACGATGGTGATTTTATGCCGGACTGCCGTATGCCTGTGTCCGGGCTGCTAAACGTGGATATCAAGGTCCTTCCATATATTGTTGAAGTAGTGCCTGAATTCAGGAGCCTCCCTGCAGCTCATGGGCGTTTTCCTGTCGCACGTCAGCCGGATGCTGTATATCTTTTTGATAGTGCCTGGCCTTTTGGTAAGCACCACGACACGGTCAGCCATGCTGATACTCTCCGAGATATCGTGGGTGACCATTATTGCTGTCTTGTTCTCCTGCTTTATTATCGAGTGGATATCTTCTTCCACTGCCAGTCTTGTCTGGTAATCAAGCGCGGAAAATGCCTCGTCGAGCAGCAGTATCTGCGGGTTGACGGCCAATGTCCTTATAAGCGCCGCTCTCTGCCGCATACCCCCGGAAAGCTGGTTCGGATATTTATCCCTGAATTCGGATAGGCCGTACGTTTCAAGAAGTTTCAGCACATACTCCTTTGTATGGCTGTTCAGCGTACGGGTTATCTCGAGTCCCAGGATGACGTTCTCGTAAATGGTCCTCCATTCAAAAAGATAGTCCTTCTGGAGCATATAGCCCACCTGGTTGCCTGGGCCGGTCACAGGCCGGCCGCCTATGAAGACAGATCCCTCGGTGGGCTTGAGAAGACCGGCTATGATGGAAAGCAGCGTTGATTTGCCGCAGCCGCTGGGGCCGACGATACAGACGAATTCGCCTTCTTCAACTTCCAGGTTTATATCCCTGAGCGCTGTGATCTCTCCATTTAGCGAATGATACTTCATGCCAAGATTATGTACTTCCACTATCGCTCCCAAGATACCATCCTCCGAACCGGTTACTGCATGCTGTCAGCCGCATGTCAGCCACATCGCATCATAACGATCCGACGGGCAGGAATTTTATGTACATTACAGTATATAAATCCGGGGCTCAAACAGTGAAAGAAAATTGCATGGCGAATCATTATGCGGCAATCAACACAGTCCTGCCAGTTATAACATTCATGAACAGACATTTGCCGTACCGCCACTTATTCTTCGGAAAAGTTTCAATGATTTGTCATCCATTGCAGATTTTTTTGGTAATATGGTACAATGTATTAAACGGAGATCAGCGATATATCCGGGAGGTAACTATGTATTTCAGTACCCTGGACGATTTCAGGTTTTATATAGAATCTTCAGACTTCAAGTCCTCCGAGCAGCTTATGATCATGGCCGGAGACAGATCGTCCGCCCAGATCCCCGCACTGATGGAACTGCTTAATAAGCGGAACATCAGCTTTTTTGGCGCTATCTTCCCGGAAATCATCATTGGCAGCAAGACAAAAAGGGAAGGATTTGTGGTCGAAAAGCTGAAGCCCGTATATTCAGCTCTCGTTTTCCCTTTCATGATGAAGTTCTCACAGGACATAAACAAGCTTAAGGGCGCAAC
>JAKOPX010000302.1 GCA_029778665.1 Bacillota bacterium
CCGAAGAAGCACATGGTCTTGCCGTCCTTGAACATCTGCTGGTTCTTTTCGTCATCCCAGATACCGGCGGTCAGAGTATAACCCTTCTCGATGAAGTCCTTTGCCTGGCTTATCCATGCCTTGATCATGGGGTCGAACTGCAGCTTGTTGTCCTTGTCTACCCACGGCATCGAGACGTTGTTGGAGAACGTGCGGTAGGTCTCGACATAGGAAGCCGTCATGTAGTATCCTTTAGCCTTTGCCTTTTCAGCAACTTCATTGAACTTGTCCCAGTTGGACAGTGCTTCCTGGACTTTCGCGGGATCATCGGTTCCGAGAACGTCCTTCGCGATCGAACGACGGTAGATCAGAGCTGCAGGACAGCACTGGAAGGAAACGCCCTTCATGCGGCCCTTGGAATCGGTAGCCGCCTGGACTGTGTACTTGTACATGGTATCAGCAGCCTTGACTCCGATGGTGGAAACGTCCATTGTGAAGTCGGATTCTACATACTTGAGTATGTAGTCAGCCTCTGCCAGGAAGAGGTCAACCTTTTCGTCTGCCGGAGCGCTTTCCTGAGCCAGCAGGGCCTGGTCGAGCTTCTCCTGGTAAGCGCCGCCGTCACTGGGGGTGATTATCCAGTTGACAGTGATGCCTTCAGGAACCTTGTAGTACTTCTCAAAGAAGCCCTTGAACTCTTCGTTCCATGCATAGATGTTGAAGACCTTTCCTTCTTCGACAGTCTCCTTGACAGTCGTATCTGATGTTGCAGGAGTTGATGGTGTTGATGGATCAGTCACTGATGAGTCATTCGATGCTGCAGGAGTGCCTTTTTCCTGTTTGGTGCCACAACCTGCGAGCACACCGATCATCATAACCAGCACCAGCAGAATTGACAGTGCTTTTTTCATGCTGTTTCCTCCTTTTAAATGATTTTTTCTTATAACAACTGTCTGCTTCAGACAGTTATTAACCACAAGCCGCTTACCAGGTGAGTAAAGTAAGATTTTCCCATCAAGATAAATATAAAATTATCCGGACACAATTGAAATGGATTAGATTGCTTTATAGGTTGAAACTTTGCTCTCTTTTACAGATGCATGTGCAAAATTGTGCAACAAAATAAACACAAATTTTTCCAAACTTAATGTTTCCTGATGTTTTACAGGTGCCATCGCAGATGCTGTTACAAGGCTATGTTTTGTCATTGCATCCGCAGCGACGTGCGTGCACATTTTGAATAATCGCTACCCAGATGTAAATAATAGTTTGAGATGAAATCAGCAAAAACTTACGAACGATCCGGGAGTGTTGGGTTTTGGGTGCAAAAATAGGGATACCGGGGAGCCTGTTTTATTACAGGTTCGCTTCGTTCTGGGAAAGCTTTTTTACGACTCTGGGCTTCGAAGTCGTTGTATCTGATCCGACAAACAAACGGATCCTGGATGACGGTGTGAAATCCTGCGTCGATGAGGCTTGTCTGCCGATCAAGCTGTTTTACGGCCATGTACTGAATCTGAAGGACAGGGTCGATTATATACTGGTGCCAAGGTTTACAAGTATCTCAAAAAACGAATACATATGCCCTGAATTCGGCGGCCTTCCGGACATGATCAGGCACACGCTGAAAGGGCTGCCAAAGCTGATCGATACGGAGGTCAACATGAGGAAGTCTGCCAGGGGCGGCATCAAAGCGGCAGTTGAAATCGGAGAGGTCCTCGGTGTGGACAGGCGGAGGACCCTCAGGGCTTTTGAACTGGCAGCGCTAAATTTCCGGAGAGACCAGTTTTTCACCGAGTTTGCAGAATCGGTGCAGAGAGAAGATGACAGTTCCTGCCTTGAGTGTCAGAAAGGTGAGAACTGTCCCTGCCCGGAAAGTCAAAAAAGTGAGAACTGTCCCCGACCAGGGAGCATCTGCGCCGGGACGGGAGAACCGTCCTTGCAGAAC